>NZ_JBFAET010000002.1:0-181828 GCF_040642095.1 Streptomyces sp. NPDC020362 | reverse complement strand
GACCGCACCGCCCCCGACGGCCTTGCCGCCCTCGCCGCGGACCGCGGCACCTGGGACGCCGTGGTCGACACCTGGTCGGCCGAGCCGCGCGCGGTCCGGGACACGGCACGGCTGCTGCGGGGCCGGGCCGACCGGTACGTGTACGTCTCCAGCCGGTCCGTGTACGCCTGGCCCTGGCCCTCGCTGGGCGGGCCGGCCGAGGACGGGCCGCTGGTCGAGGGGGCCGCCGCCGACGCCGGGGCGACGGAGTACGCGCAGGACAAGCGGGGCGGCGAGCTGGCCGCCGTGGAGGCCTTCGGCGCCGCGGCGTCGGTGCTGGTCCGGGCGGGGCTGATCCTCGGCCCGTACGAGAACATCGGCCGGCTGCCCTGGTGGCTGACCCGGATCGCCCGCGGCGGTGCGGTCCTGGCGCCGGGACCGCAGGACCTGCCGCTGCAGTACATCGACGCCCGGGATCTGGCCGACTGGCTGCTCGGGGCCGTGGAGCAGGAACTGAGCGGGCCGTACGACCTGGTGAGCCCGCCCGGGCACACCACCATGGGCGAACTGCTGAGGACCTGCGTCCGGGTCACCGGCGCGGACGCCGAGCTGCGCTGGACCGCCCCGGAGGCGATCCTCGCCGCCGGGATCGAGCCGTGGACCCAGCTGCCGGTGTGGGTGCCGCCGGACGGCGAGATGTACGGGCCGGCGCACCGGGGGGACGTGTCCCGGGCGCTCGCCACGGGGCTGGTGTGCCGTCCGGCCGGGGAGACCGTCGCCGACACCTGGCGGTGGCTGACGGACATCGGCGGCAGGGCACCGCTGCGGCCGGACCGCCCGGCCCCGGGCCTGGATCCGGAGGTGGAGGCGAAGGTCCTGGCCGGTGCCGGGGGTGTACCTGACACCACCCTCTGAAAGGGGGGATCGGCCCCGTGCCTGCGCGCGCCGGGGTCGGCGAGACTGACGGCATGAACACCAACACGAAGAACGACGGCCTCCGTACCCGGCTGCGGGACGTTCTGCTGGCTGCCGGGCGGGGGTTCGTGCTGGCCGTAGTCTCGCTGCCGCTGGCCGTCCTCTGCTTCACCCTGGCGGCCGTGTCGATCGCGCTCATCCCGGCCGGCCTCGGGATCTTCACCACACCGCCGGTCCTGACCGGCGTACGCACCTTCGCCAACTGGCGGCGGGTGCTGGCCGCCGAGTGGAGCGGAGTGCGCATCCCGGTGGCGTACCGGCCGATTCCCGAGGACGCCAACCCCTGGACGCGCACGGTGCTGATGCTGGCGGACCCCGCGACCTGGCGGGATCTGCGGTGGCTGCTCGTGGACATGACGGCGGGGTTCGTCACCGCCCTGCTGCCCGCCGTGCTGGTGCTCTACCCGCTGGAGGGATTCGTGGTGGCGGCCGGGCTGTGGCGTGTGCTGTCGGACGCCGAGGGCGGCCCCTACTGGTACGCCTTCGTGCCGGTCGACAGCCAGGCGACCGCGTTCGCCGCAGCCGCCGTGGCCGCCGTACTCCTGGTGGCGGCCCACCGGTTCACCCCCTCGCTGCTGACCGCGCACTTCCGCCTCACCCGCACCGTCCTGGCCCCGAGCCAGGCCGAGCTCACCGAGCGGGTGCGGGTGCTGACCGAGACCCGGCGGGACGCCGTGGACACCTCCGCCGCCGAACTGCGCCGCATCGAACGGGATCTGCACGACGGGGCGCAGGCCCGGCTGGTCGCCATGGGCATGGACCTCGGCACCATCGAGGCGCTGCTCGAAAGGGACCCGGCCAAGGCGAGGAAGCTGCTCGCGAAGGCCCGCCAGAACTCCAGCGCGGCTCTGGAGGAGCTGCGCGGCCTGGTCCGCGGCATCCATCCGCCGGTACTGGCCGAGCGCGGACTCGGGGACGCGGTACGGGCGCTGGCGCTCAGGCTGCCCCTGCCGAGCGAGGTGACCGTGGAGCTGTCCGGCCGCACGGACGCACCGGTCGAGTCGGCCGCCTACTTCGCGGTCAGCGAGGTGCTCACCAACGCCGTCAAGCACTCCGGTGCCGAGCGGGCCTGGGTGGACGTGCACCACACCGACGGCATGCTGCGCATCACGGTCACCGACAACGGCAAGGGCGGTGCCGTGATCGGCGCGGGCTCGGGGCTCGCCGGGGTCGAGCGGCGACTGGGTACATTCGACGGTGTTCTGGCCGTCAGCAGTCCGGCGGGCGGTCCCACCCTGGTGACCATGGAGATTCCGTGCGCGTTGTCCTAGCAGAAGACCTCTTCCTGCTGCGGGACGGGCTGGTCCGGCTGCTGGAGGCCTACGACTTCGAGATCGCGGCGGCCGTCGAGTCCGGACCCGAACTCACCAGGGCCCTGGCCGAGTTGCAGCCCGACGTCGCCGTGGTCGACGTCCGGCTGCCGCCCACGCACACCGACGAGGGTCTGCAGTGCGCGCTGCAGGCCCGCCGGGAGCGGCCCGGGCTGCCGGTGCTGGTCCTCTCCCAGCACGTGGAGCAGCTCTATGCACGGGAGTTGCTCGCCGACGGCAGCGGCGGGGTGGGGTACCTGCTCAAGGACCGGGTGTTCGACGCCGAGCAGTTCGTGGACGCCGTGCAGCGGGTGGCCGCGGGCGGTACGGCGATGGACCCGCAGGTGATCCAGCAGCTGCTGTCGCGGCGGGCGGCCGACGACCGGCCGCTCGCCCGCCTGACCCCCAGGGAGCTGGAGGTCCTCGAGCTGATGGCGCAGGGCCGGTCGAACACGGCCATCGCCGCACAGCTGGTGGTGACGGAACGGGCCATCGCGAAACACACCTCCAACATCTTCACCAAACTGGGCCTGGAGGTGTCGGACGACGACAATCGCCGCGTTCTGGCCGTGCTCGCCCACCTCGACCGCGACCTCTGATGTGCGCATCAACTTCCGCTGTTCAGGGGGTATTTGAGGCCAGGGGGTGGGGTATTCCTCGGACAAATTTGTGAGACGGCTGAACACCTCTGGGGTGGTGTCCGTATGGAAGGACGCCGCTTCACTCCTGTCGGGCGCCTCGATGCTGCCCCGCAAGGAAGTCAGAGGAGTTCCATGGGACGCAACACACGAAAACGCCGTACGCCGCTGGCCACCAAGGCCATTGCCGCATCGGCGGCCCTAGCGCTCGGTGGGGGCGGGCTGATCTGGGCGAACTTCTATGCCTCGGCGCACGAGTCGAACAACCAGTCGTGGGGAGGCAACCAGACCAAGGCCGCCGCGGCTCAGGTCGCGACGATCTCCTGCCCGGACGTCGGCCAGAAGCTGACGAACGTGCCCTGGCGCGCACGCCAGGGCGTGGCGATGGAGCTGGGGAACCTCGACAAGCAGATCACCGAGGCCTACAACCGGCTCGCCTCCACCCGGCAGGCGCAGACGAACGATCCGAGCTTCGTGCAGAACTCGATCGTCGGTCCCCTCAAGGACAAGCGGGCCTCGACGATCGACCGGATCAGGATGGACATCCAGCGGGTCGGCGGCTCCTTCAACAGCGCGCTGAACCAGCTCGCCGCCTGCACGACGCAGTCCGCCAACCAGACGACCGCCGGGGGGCAGCAGCAGAACGGCGGCCAGCAGCAGAACACCGGCGGTCAGCAACAGAACACCGGTGGACAGCAGCAGAACGGTGGTCAGCAGCAGAACACCGGCGGTCAGCAGCAGAACGGTGGTCAGCAGCAGGCCGGCGGCCAGCAGCAGAACATCGGCGGGCAGGCGGGCAACGGCCCGGTCGCGGCCGACTTCGTGGACATCACGAAGGTCGCGCCGAACGTCCAGGGCAAACCGCGGCAGACCGGCAACGGCTCCACGGGTACGTTCATCACGCGCTGCGGCGTGAACGCGAACAAGAACCACAACACCGACAACGTCATCGTGGCGCCCGGCGTGACCAACGGCGCGCACCACCTGCACGACTACGTCGGCAACCAGAAGGTCAACGCGTTCTCCAGCAACCAGACGTTCCTGCAGGGCGGCACCAGCTGCCAGAACCGGAACGACCTGTCGTCGTACTACTGGCCGGTGGTCCGCGTCCAGGACGGCAGCCAGGACTTCGACCAGAACGCGGACGGCGGCGGCAAGGAGGGCAACGTCGGAAAGATCCTGACGCCGGTCCAGGCGCAGATCAAGTACGTCGGCAGCCCTGCCAGCAAGGTCGTCGCGATGCCGCAGTTCCTGCGCATCATCACCGGTGACGCCAAGACCACCACCAACGGTCTTGCCAACGCCAACGCGCACTGGAGCTGCACCGGCTTCGAGAACAAGGTCCAGCTGACGTCGCAGTACCCGATCTGCCCGCAGGGCAGCAAGGTGGTGCGCACGTTCGCCTTCCAGAGCTGCTGGGACGGGCAGAACATCGACAGCGCCAACCACCGCACGCACGTGGCCTTCGCCGACCCGGCGAGCGGCGTCTGCGGGAACGGCTTCAAGGCGATCCCGCAGCTGACGATGCGCCTGGTGTACAACATCACCCCGCCGACCCTCCAGAACGGCCAGGTGAAGAACGCCTACGCGGTCGACGGCTTCCCGGAGCAGCTCCACAAGCCGGCCACCGACCACGACGACTTCATCAGCGTCACGACCGGCGGCCTGGCGAACAAGATCGCCAACTGCATCAACACCGGCCGGCAGTGCCAGTGACGAGCAGGTAGCGCGAGCGGGCGGTGGGAATTCCCCACCGCCCGCTTCCGTGTGTGCGCCGCCGGGCCGGGGCGGCGGCCGTCAGCCGCTGTGCGCGTGGTGGTCGGTCCCGATCTCCACGTCACCGCCGAGCGTGCCGCGCAGCGCCTTGACGACGCCGTTGTCGCCGACGGCGACCCACTTGCGCCCGACCAGGTAGTAGCCGCCGTAGTCCTTGGCGTCGTTGATCCACTCGCGCTGGCCGCGGTCGGTGGCGAAGGTCGCGAGGATGAACCGCCCGTCGGTGTTCTTGCAGATGGCCTGGCGGATCTCGTCGGCGTCGGTCTGCATGTTCGGTTTGCACTTCACCTCGGCGGCCAGGCTCTCCAGGCTGCCCGTGGCGGTGGGCGGCACCTTCTGCGCGTCCCCGCCGGAGCCGCAGCCCGTCAGCGCCAGTACGGCCGCTGCACCCGCAACGGCGAGCATCGGTCGCGTCAACCTCATCTGTTCCTCCGGTCCTGATGCGCAGAAGCATGCCGCAGAGAGCCCTTGCGAGGGGCCCCGCCCCTCGATACGGCTCCCGCGGGCACCGCGCTCAATCCGCTGCCGCCGCGGGCACAGGTGTGCGAAGGTGACCCGGTGAACCAAGACTGGGAAGACCGCGTGGCCGCCGCCTGGACCACCTTCGACGACTACGCCGAAGAGGACGCCGCCGAGTTCCGCGCCGTGATCGACAAGCTCGTCGCCGAGCTGCCGGACGGCAGCCCGCTGGGCCCCTTCGAGCAGGCGTGCGCCTGGGACTCCACCGGTCACTCGGACAAGGCGGTGCCGCTGTACCGGGAGGCGCTGGCGCGCGGCCTGAGCGGGACCAGCCGGTACAAGGGCCGCCGGGCCAAGATCCAGATGTCCAGCTCGCTGCGGAACATCGGCCAGGCCCAGGAGGGCGTCGAGCTGCTCACCCCCGAACTGGACGCCCCGTCCGACGAGTTGGACGACGCGGTACGCGCGTGCCTCGCGCTGTGCCTGTCCAGCCTGGGCCGCGACCGCGAGGGCCTGTCCCTGGCGCTCGGCGCGCTGGCTCCGCACCTGCCGCGCTACCAGCGGTCGATGGCGAACTACGCACGTCTGCTCGTCGAGCCGGAGGACTGACCCACCCGCACCCCGAAGCCGCGGGGCGCGCCGGTGCCGGGGGGACGCCCCCGCCCGGCCCCTCGGCACCGGCCGCGGCGCCCGCAGGCGGAGGCAGGCGGGCCGGCCGGTGACCAACCAACGGTTCGCTCGTTCTCCCGGACGTGCAGTCACAGGAAGTAGACCAGCGTCCCGCACCCGCCTCCGCCGGGGCCGCCGGCCCGGTAGTCGACGTCGAGCAGGCCGAGGCCGCGCTCGTCGAGCACTACCCCCGGCTGGTCCGGCTCGCCTACCTGGTACTGCCGCCCCGCCTCGGCCGCAGTCGCCGGGTACTGACGGCACACGCCCTCGCCCAGCGCGCCCTGCCCGGGGGCCGCAAGCAGGCGTCCGTGATCCCCGCCCAGTCCACGGGCCGGGACGGCGACCCGGGCTACGCCTACCTCCGCCAGCGCGTGCTGCTGGCGGCGCTGGAGGCGGCCCGCCCCCGCAAGACCCTGCCGCGGCTCTCACAGCTGCCGCCGCTGCTCCCCCAGGTCTGGGGCCTGCGCCTGTTCCCGCGCTCCGGCGGCGCCGACGAACTCGCCCTGGACCAGCGGCTGTCGGACCTGTCCGGCCCGGCCCGCGCCGCGTACGTGCTGCGCGGCCTGGAGAAGCTGCCCGATCCCGACATCCGCAGGATCCTGGAAGCGGCCGGGGTCGACCAGCCCGAGTCCGCGCTGGCGGAGGCCAACGGGGTGCCCGGACAGGACGCGCTGCTCTCCTCCCCCGAGTACGACCCCTGCTCGCTGCAGGCCCGGCCCACCGATCTGATGCGCCGCCGCCAGCACGCCAAGGCCGCGCTCGCCGCGGCGGCCGCGCTCGCGGTGTGCGGGGCGCTGGTGGTCATGCCGGGCGGCGGCTGGGGCCCCGACGGCGCCGCCGCGCCCCTGTACGCGCAGAACCCGGCGGCCGAGGCGGCCCTGGACCCGGGCAAGGTGACCCGGGTGCCGCCGACGGCGTGGCAGTCCGCCGCCCGTACCGACTTCTCCGTGTGGCCCGCACGCGGCCCGCTCACCGGTGACAGGGCCCTGCTGCGCCGCGCCCTGGCCGTCTGGGCCCGCCCCGGGGAGACGGTCCGCGTCTCGGCCACCCCCGGCACCCAGACCGGCGGCCCGGCCGGCCCGCCCCAGCTGCTGTACGCGGGCACCGTGGACGGCGCCCGGGTGGTGATCCTCCACGACGGCCTGCGCATCGTCCGCTACGCCGAGCCCACGGACGGCACCTCCGGCGCCGCGCTCGACTTCGCCCGCGTCGACGGCGCGACCGGCGCCGAGGCGGGCGCGCTGGTGCTGGGCCGCTCCGACGGCAACGTCCGCTACCTGATCGCCCCCTGGGTGAAGAAGGTGGCCGTGCGGGACCTGATGAAGCCGGGCGCGGCCGTGGAGCCCCTCACCGTCACCGGCGGCGTGACCACACCGCTGGGCAGCCCCGCGCTGCAGCCCGGCAGCTGCACGTCGTGGAACGTGCTCCAGCTGACCGACGCCGGGGGCACCCGGCTCGCCACCGACCTGGGCGAGCTGGTCCCGGCTCACCTCACCGCCGGACGCCCGGACGCCCCCGCCGAGGCGTCCGGCGCGGACGGGCTGCGCGCCTGGGCGCCGTTCGCCTGTTCGCTGGCCATGGAGCGCTCCGCGGGTGTCCGCAGCGTCAACGCGTGGGCGTTCGCGAACCAGGCACTGCCCGAGCGGAGCGGGTCGGCCGGCTGGCTGTGCACCCGGGCCGAGACCTGGCGCGGCGACGGTACGGCCGCGCTGGCCCAGTTCCGGACGCCTCGCGGCGCGGTCGGGGCGGTCGTGGCCAAGGGCGGGGACGTACCGGCGTGCGGTCCGCGCGACCCGCACGTGCTGGCCGGAGTGCTGTGGAAGTCCAAGACCGGGACCTGGTACCTGCTGGCGGCCGGCAGCGAGGGAACCGCGTCGATCCACGCGACCGGCGGGGTCACGGCGTCGGGGCAGGGGCAGCTGCTGGCCGCCCGGGCCAAGCAGGGGGCGCAGGCCGACCTGAAGGCGACACTGTCCGACGGACGCCAGATCAGCGGGCTCCACTAGCCGACGTCCAGCAGCTCTTCGGCAGCTTCAGCAGTCGGCGTTCGGCGGGTTCCCTGGTCGGTGTTCGGCAGGCTCCACCGGTCGGCCTCTAGCTGACATTCGCGTCAACAAGGTGCTGCACGGGGGTTCTCAGACGACTTACCCGTCAGTACATTGACGCCATGTCTAACACGCAGGCCCGGCCGGTGGAGTCCGAGCGCATACCGCTCAAGGCCCGCAACGTGTCCTTCTCCTGGGAGGACACACCCTTGCACTGGGTGCCCGGCGACCCCTTCACCACGCACACCATCAACGTGCTGCACCTGCTGCTGCCCGCCGGCGAGCGGTGGTTCGTGCACGTGTACAAGCAGGTGCTGCCGCTCATCCGGGACGACCGGCTCCGCGAGGACGTCATCGGCTTCATCGGGCAGGAGGCGATGCACTCCCAGGCCCACGACGAGGTCCTGCCGCACCTGCGCGAGCAGGGGCTCGACCCGACGCCGTACACCGCGCAGGTCGACTGGTTCTTCGAGAAGCTGCTCGGCGACCGCACCCTGCCGCCGGGCAGGGCGCGCCACTGGTGGCTGCTGGAGCGGGTCGCGCTGATCGCGGCGATCGAGCACTACACCGCCTTCCTGGGCGACTGGGTGCTCAACGCCGCCGAGCTGGACCGGCGCGGCGCCGACCCGACCATGCTGGACCTGCTGCGCTGGCACGGCGCCGAGGAGGTCGAGCACCGCTCCGTCGCCTTCGACCTGTTCGTGCACGTCGACGGCAGCTACCGGCGCCGGGCGCGCACCTGGGCGACGGCCTTCAGTGCGCTGGTGTTCCTGTGGCAGCGCGGGATCCGCTTCTTCCTGGAGAACGACCCGACCCTGGTGGACGCCAAGGCCTCCGTGAAGGACTTCTACGTGCGCGGCCGGCAGGGCACCCTGCCCTCCACCGGCGACATGCTCAAGTCCATCCCGCGCTATCTCAGCCGCTCCTACCACCCCTCCCACGAGGGCTCCACCGCGCAGGCCGTCGCCTATCTGGCCTCCTCCCCCGCCGCGCTCGCGGCCGAGAAGGCAGGGGCATGATGCCGAAGCTGCGCACCGTCGCCCTCGTAGCGGGCGCCGCCCTGCTGACCCGGCGGGCCCTGCGCCGCCGCGTCGAGGCCTCACCGCTGTGGCCGCTGCCCGCCCTGGACCCGCCCGTCTCTGGCCGCCCCCGCTCACGGGCCCTGCGGCTGCTGCTCACCGCCCACGAGACCGTCGCCGACGGGGTCGTACGACTGCGCCTCGAGGGAAGCGGCCTGCCGCGCTGGGAGCCGGGTGCGCACCTCGACCTGGTGCTGCCGTCGGGGCTCGTACGGCAGTACTCGCTGTGCGGCGACCCCGGGGACACCTCCTCCTACACGGTCGCCACCCGGCTGGTCGAGGACGGGCGGGGCGGCTCGCGCGAGGTGCACGAGCAGCTCGCCGAGGGCATGGAGCTGGAGGTGCGCGGACCGAGGAACCGCTTCCCGCTCGTCGAGGCGCCCGCCTACGTCTTCGTCGCGGGCGGCATCGGCATCACGCCGGTCCTGCCGATGCTGCGGGCCCTTCCGGACGGCGCCGACCTGCGACTGCTGTACGGCGGACGGAGCCGGGCCTCGATGCCGTTCCTGGAGGAGGTGCGGGCGCTCGCCGGGGACCGGCTGACGCTCGTCGCCGAGGACGAGGACGGACGCCCGGACCTGGACGCACTGTTCGCCGGGGTGCCCGAGGGGGCGGCCGTGTACTGCTGCGGCCCCGAGGGGCTCATGGCGGCGGTGGAGGCACGGCTGCCCGAGGGTGCCACGCTGCACCTGGAGCGGTTCGCGCCCCGCACCTCGGCCGACGGGAACGCCGAGTTCGAGCTCGAACTCCGGCGCAGCGGGCGGACGGTGACCGTCCCGGCCGACTCCACCGTGCTGGCCGCCGTGCGCCGTGAGCTGCCGGCCACCGCGTACTCCTGCGAGCAGGGCTTCTGCGGGACCTGTCAACAACGGGTGCTGGAGGGCGAGGTGGATCACCGGGACGAGCTGCTGACGGATGCGGAGCGTGCCGACTCGATGCTGATCTGTGTATCACGGGCCAGAAGTGAGCGTCTCGTGCTGGATCTGTGACGGAACCATGCGAACGCCGCCGAGGGCCCGGACCGTTCGGGGCCGGATTCGATCGGTAAGGTGTTCGCATGAGTACCGGGGTTCGCCGCAGGATGGGCGTCGAGGAGCGACGGCAGCAGCTCATCGGCGTCGCACTCGACCTGTTCAGCCGCCGCTCGCCCGACGAGGTCTCCATCGACGAGATAGCGGCGGCGGCGGGCATCTCGCGCCCGCTGGTCTACCACTACTTCCCCGGCAAACTGAGCCTGTACGAAGCCGCGTTGAAGCGCGCCGCCGAGGATCTGGCCGACCGGTTCGCCGAACCGCACGACGGCGCGCTGGGGGCCCGCCTGCTGCGGGTGATGCGCCGCTACTTCGACTTCGTGGACGAGCACGGCCCCGGTTTCTCGGCCCTGATGCGCGGCGGCCCGGCCGTCCCCGCGGACGGAGTCGGCTCCAGGGACCACGTGTCGGCGACCAATGCGCTCATCGACTCCGTACGCCAGGCCGCCTATGACCAGATGCTGCTGCACCTGGGTGTCGTCGACGCTCCTCCGCGACTGGAACTGGTCGTCCGCTCGTGGATCTCGCTCGCCGAGTCGACGGCACTGATCTGGCTGGACGGCCGGCGCATCCCGCGCGCCGAACTGGAACTCCAGCTCGTCCACGACTTCGCCGCGCTGGCGGCGGTGAGCGCGGCCTACGACGAGGACATGGCCGCCCTGCTGCGCACCATGGTCAAGGACGAGCCGGCCGACGGGCCCTTCGCAGAGCTCGTCGGCCGGCTGATCTCCCTGGCTCCCTGAGGGCCTAGCGGTCGAACTTCCGGTACGAGGGATCCAGGTCGTGGACCTCGGCGGAGGCGTGCAGCGCGAAGCCCTTCTCCGCAACGTGCCGGCGCAGCAGCTCCAGCACGGCCTCCGTGAGCCTGGCCTTCGTCTCGTCGCTGCGGCCGGCGAGGAGCCCGACGGTCACGTGCACGATCGCGTGCCCGTGCTCCGCCGGGTCCTCGTAGCCGTACGCCGTGAACGCGCCCGGCCGGAACTGCGTCTTGCAGGCCTCCGGCTTGGCCGCCGCGATCTCCACGGTCGCCTCGTGCAGCGCCCGCGCGAAACCGGCGCGGTCGAAGGCGGCCTCCATCGTGTGCGAGTAGTCGACGGTGATCTGCGGCATGGGCACTCCTGTTCTACGGCGACGGCCCGACCCTACTTCGCCGCCCGGGTGAAGACGGCCACCGTCCGCGCGGGGACGGTGAACGTGCCCGAGCCGGCCTCGTAGGAGGAGGTCTTCACCACCGGGTCCGTGCCGCCGGCCTGCACCGGGTGCAGCCGGTAGGCCGTCCGGGCGAGCGCGTCGATCCGCTGCTCCTGCTGCTTCGGGGTCGCGTTGAAGACGACGACCAGGTCACCGAGGTGCATGGTGATCACGCCGGGCGTCTCGTCCTTGCCGGACAGCGGGAAGGACAGCCGCTCCTGCACCTGGGCGGCCGTGCCGAGGGAGAAGGCCTTCTCCCTCGTGCGGATCCGCAGCAGGTCCTGGTAGGCGGCCGAGGCGCCGGTGATCTGCGGGCAGCCCACCTTCACCGTGCCGAGCAGCGGCTTGGCGTAGGGCCACTTGGACTGGTTGTCGGCCGCCATCGGCAGCCCCCGTCCGAAGCCGTTGCCGTCGGCGCAGTTCCAGTGGACGGCGTTGAACCAGTCGCCGCTGTCGAAGGAGTTGCGGTCCAGCGACTTCGAGCGCAGCAGGTCGGTGCCCGCCTGGGAGAGGGACGGCCCCTGCGAGAGGGCGGCCGTGGCCATCGCCAGAACCTGCATCCGGGCCCGGTCGGACGCGCTCGTCCTCGCAGGCAGCTTGTAGGTCAGGGCGTCGAACAGCGACTCGTTGTCGTGTGCGTCCACGTACGCGAGCGCGTCGCCGGGCGCGTCCGCGTACCCGGCGGGCGAGCCGTTGTAGTCGACCTCGGCCCCCTTGACCTGCTTGCCGTCGGTGTCGGTGAAGGCGAAGGACTTCAGGTTGCCGGTCAGACCGACCTTGATCAGGTCCTGGTAGTGCAGGAGGCGGGCCTTCTGCTCGGCCGGGGTGCCGTTGGCGGCGGACGCGTTGGGGTCGGTGTACAGACCCGACGCGAAGCCCTGGACGCCGGGATCCGAGTCGAAGGGGCCGCCGCCGCGCACGGCGTCACGGGCGCGGTCGGAGAAGGTGGCGATGCCGGTGCCGGCCATGTTCTGCTGCGTGGCCTGCACGAAGCGGGCGTCGTTCGCGACCTCCCCGAAGTTCCAGCCCTCGCCGTACAGGATGATCTTCTTGCCGTCGACGCCGTCCTTGGCGAGGGTCAGGGCGTCGAGAGCCTTCCTGACCGCCAGGATGTTGGCCTTCGGGTGGTGGCCCATGAGGTCGAAGCGGAACCCGTCGACCTTGTACTCCTTGGCCCAGGTGACGATCGAGTCCACGACCAGCTTGCCCATCATCGCGTTCTCGGGCGCGGTGTTGGAGCAGCAGGTGCTGTCGGCCACGGAGCCGTCGGCGAGGAGCCGCTGGTAGTAGCCCGGCACGATCCGGTCCAGGACGGAGGTGTCCGCCTGGCCGCTCGCGGCGGTGTGGTTGTAGACGACGTCCATGACGACCCTGAGGCCGTCCTGGTTGAGGGCCTGGACCATCCTGCGGAACTGGACCGTACGGGCCGTGCCGTCCGGGTCGGTGGCGTACGAGCCCTCCGGGACCGTGTAGTGGTACGGGTCGTAGCCCCAGTTGTAGGCGTCCTTCGCGGCGATCTTCGCCACGCACTCCTGCTGCTTGTCGGAGTCGGCCGGGTAGGAGGCCAGATCGCAGTCGGTTCTCGCCTGGTCGGCCTTCTTCTCCGGGATGGTGGCGATGTCGAAGGCGGGCAGCAGGTGCACGTACGACGTGCCGGACTTCGCCAGCTGCCGCAGGTGCCTGGAGCCGTCGCTGTTCCTGTCCGTGAAGGCCAGGTAGGTGCCCTGGTCCCGCGCCGGGACCGTCTTGTCGGCGACGGAGAAGTCCCGGATGTGCAGCTCCTGGATCTGCGCGTCCTTCAGCGGTACGGCCCTGGGCTTGTGCAGGCCCGCCCAGCCGCTGGGTGCGAGGGACCTGTCGTCCAGATCGACGACGAGGCTGCGCTCGGAGTTTGCGGTGAGCGCGAGGGAGTACGGGTCGGTGACCTCGTTGGTGACGATCTTGCGGACACTGGGTGCCCAGACCTTCACGACGTACCGGTAGGGCTTGCCCCTCCAGGACGCGGGGCCGGTGACGGACCAGACGCCGGTGGTGGCGTTCCGGTGCATCGTCACGGCCGTGCCGTCGAGGTCGAGGTGGACCGACTGGGCCGTCGGTGCCCACACGGACAGGGTCGGCTTCCCGTCCTGGAAGACGGGCCCGAGCCTGCTCTTCGTCGCGCCGGTGTACAGGTCGTCCAGCACACCGGCGATCTGCACGCCCGTCGCGGCCAGCACGGCACCGTTCACCGCGCGCTGCGAGGCCACGATCTGGCCGTTCAGCGCCTCGCGCACCCGGTCCCGGTCGCGCGGGTCCACCGACCAGGCGGTGTAGTCCTTCAGGTGCGGGAACTTCGCCTTCTGGGCGTCGGTGAGCGTGGTCTTCGTCAGCCGCAGCCAGCGCTCGTCGTCGCTGGTCAGCGTCCCGTCCTTGACGGCGATCGAGCCGTCGTGGGAGTAGAGCAGCTGGGTGGAGGCGGCGCCGTCGGCACCGTTCCAGGCGAGGGTGTTCCGGTCGATCCAGATCGCCTTGGAGGCGGTCAGGTCGAGCGCGGCCGCGCTGCCTGCGGGCTGCGGCAGGAGGTACTTCTCCTGGCCGTTCAACAGCCACACCTCGTAGCCGTTGGACTTGAGGTCGAGCGACTGGTCGGCGGGGAGATCCTTGTCGTCGCCCTTGTGGATGATGTAGCTGAGGCTGGTGGCACCCTCGGTGAGCGGCACCTCGAAGACCGCGCCATAGGCATCAGTCTTCACCGGCTTCAGGGGGTCCGACCAGTCGGTGGGGTGCGCGGCACCCGTCCAGACGTGCAGGCCCCAGCCGTCGTAGTTCCCGTCGGCACGGTGGTAGTGGATGACCGCCTTGGTCGTGTCCTGCGCGGGATGGTCGGGCTCTTTCGTCAGTACGTCCGGCTTGCCCTGCTCGACCCAGACCTCACCCGTCCTGGTGACGTCGATGGACCGGTCGGCGGCGACATCCTTGTTGCCGTCCTTGTCGACGACCAGGAAGCCGACGTTCGAGGCTCCCGGCTTGAGCTTGACGTAGGCGAAGGCGCCGTAGGCGTCGCGGCCGACGAACGGGTGGCCGGCGGGCCAGGTGGTGGACTCGCCGTCGGCGATGTCGCCCCAGGCGTACAGGCCCCAGTCGGCGTAGTCGCCGTCGGCGCGCTTGTAGTGGACGACCGCGTAGTCCCGGGAGGAGGCCGTGGGGACCTCGGGCGCGGGCGGGGTGCCGGTGGTGCTGCTCGCCAGGGCGCTCGCGGTGCGCCCGGCCGTGTCGATCACGACCGCCTTGTAGCGCAGGGCGGTCCCGGCGGGTACGGACTTGCCGAGGGTCTGGGTGACCTTGTAGGGGGCGTGGTCGGCGGAGCCGAGGGTCTGCCACGGGCCGTTGCCGACCTGGGCGGCGAAGACCACGCGGTCCAGCTGTCCCCCGTCGACGCCGGCCGTGAGATCCACGGTTCCGGTGGCCCCGGCGGCCGGGGCCTTCAGGGTGATCGTCGGACGGGTGGCGGGCTTCGTGAGGGCGCCGGTGGCCTTGAGGACGACGGTGGAGCCGGCCGGGACGGTGACGGTGACCTTGCGGTCGGCGTCGGACGTCACTGCGTCGGAGGTCCCGTAGATGCCCCGGTAGGTCATGCCTGCCGAGCCGGTGGCGAAGGTCGCGGACTTCTCGCTGTCGGCGTTGTTGAGGGCGACGACGTACTCGGCGCCCGTCCTCGCGTCCGTCCGGGTGAAGGCGTAGACGCCCGCGCCGTCGGCCGCGTACCGCTCCGTCTGGACGCCGTCCGTCAGGGCCGGGTTGGCCTTGCGGAGCCGGGAGAGGGAGGCGATCTCCTTGTAGAGCGGCGCGTTCGTGTCGTACGAGTCGCTCGCGTGGGTGCGGTCGGTGCCGATCTCGTCGTCGTCCAGGTAGTCGGCGACCTTGGAGGCGAACATCGTCTGGCGGGCGTCCTTGTCGCCGCCGGAGCCGGTGAAGCCCTGCTCGTCGCCGTAGTAGACGACGGGGTTGCCGCGGCTGAGGAACATCAGCTCGTTGGCGAGCCGGTCCTTCTTCAGGATCCCGGCGTCCGTCGCCTTCGGGTTGTCCTGCTTCAGGAAGTACCCGATGCGGCCCATGTCGTGGTTGCCGAGGAAGGTGACCTGCTCGTACGCGTTGGCCTTGTCCGTCGTGTACTTGTAGTCGTCAGCGAAGACACTCGCCAGCCGCTGCGCGCTGCCGCCCTGGGAGGCGTAGGCGCGGGCCGCGTCCTGGAAGGGGAAGTCTAGGGTGGCGTCCAGGCGGCCCTGGGTGACGTACGGGGACGTGATCGAGGTGTCGGCGGAGTAGACCTCGCCGAACATGAAGAAGTTCTTCCGCCCGTGCGCGGCCGCGTACGTGTCCAGCGCGGTGGCCCACTGGGTCCAGAACTCCATGTCGACGTGCTTGACGGTGTCGATCCGGAACCCGTCGACGCCGAAGTCCCTGACCCACCGCTCGTAGATCTTCTCCATACCCCGGACGACCTCGGGACGCTCGGTCCACAGGTCGTCCAGGCCGGAGAAGTCTCCGTAGGTCGTGGACTCGCCGGCGTACGTCGAGTCGCCCCGGTTGTGGTACATCGTCGGGTCGTTGAGCCAGGCCGGGACCTTGCTGTCGCTCGTGACCTCCGGCGTGCGCGGGAAGGAGCCGGCGTCCACGGCCGGGAACTTCCGGCTGCCGTCCGCGTAGGCGGCGTCGTCGAAGGGCTGCCCGTCCTTGGTCAGGTACGGGAAGGCCCCCTTGGACAGGTAGTCGTACGACTTCTCCTTGTAGTCCACGACGTCGGCGGTGTGGTTGGTGATGACGTCGAAGAAGACCTTCATGCCCTTGGCGTGCGCCTTGGAGATGAGGGTCTCGAGGTCCTTGTTCGTCCCGAAGTGCGGGTCGACCTGGGTGAAGTCGGTGATCCAGTAGCCGTGGTAGCCGGCCGAGGCGTTGCTGCCCGTGCCCTGCACCGGGCGGTTCTTGAAGATCGGCGCCATCCAGATGGCGGTGGTGCCGAGGCCCTTGATGTAGTCGAGCCGTTTGGTCAGGCCCTTGAGGTCACCGCCCTGGTAGAAGCCCTTGTCGGTGGGGTCGTAGCCGGTGCTGAGCCGGGAACCGGTCAGACCGCCCCGGTCGTTGGACGTGTCCCCGTTGGCGAAACGATCCGGCATGACGAAGTAGAACTGGTCGCGGGTGTCGTCGTGCCGGGCGGGCTGGGCCGCGAGTTTCGCGTCCGAAGGGGGCGCGGGCGGGGTGGCCGCCCGGGCCGCGAGCGGCTGCACGAGGGCGGCTGCGAGCGCGGCGACGGCGACGGCCGCGACCCGTCCGGCATGGGCGGTACGGCGCGTCGGCGGCGCCGGCCATCTCGGTATCACAGGCGGGAACTCCTTGCGATTACGGCTCTGTTGGGTCCGACCCCGCGCCGCGGCTCGGCTCCGATGCCGGGCGCCCGCGCGACCGTATCGCTGACGAAAGGCTTACAGCAAGAGGCTTGAAAGTGATGGCAAGAACTTTCACCAACTCCGTTGCCTGCGAAGGGGTCAGAGCGTAGGGCTCCCAGCACCCTGGGGATGCGTGGCGGTGTGCCGGAACCCCGGAACGGCTCGGACGGGCACGCCGAGGGCCCCGCCGGCGCCCGGGTTCCCGTTGCGTGATGCGCCGAACGGGAGCAACCGGTCGAGGACCGCGGACGCGGCCAGTCCCAGCAGCATGAGGACGCCGGTCGCGCGCCTTCTCCCGGACCGGTCGGGCCAGGTGCTGCTGTCCCCTCCGCGCCGGCACGCAGTTGCTCCGGTTGGCTCCGTGCGGCCCCGGCGCCTGCCGTCGCCGGAGGCTGCGACGACAGGCTGCCGACGGCCGGCCGGGGGCGCCGGCGGACGTCGCCGCCGTCAACGCCCCCGACGTTCAGCAGCCCGACTTGCCCGTATAGATCGCCAGAGCCGTGTTGGACCCGAGCGTCGCCGTGAACTGCCCGCTGGAGTTCACCGTCACCGTCGTGTTGTTCTGGACGTTGCAGTAGGTGCCTGCGGGCAGCGACGTCTGGTAGGTGCGGGTCAGGGACGAGGACTCGTGGTTGATCGCCACGTATCCCTTGCCGCCCCGGCCGAAGGCGATCGCGTTGTTGCCGTTGTCCCACCAGTTCGAGACTGCCTGGCCCCGCGTCGCGTTGCGGAACGCGACCATGGACTTGATCTCCGGCCAGGCGTGCTGGCACTTCCAGCCGTCCTGCCAGCAGGCGTTGACCTGACCGCCGTTGGGCGGTCCGGCGTCCGCGTCCGACCACTCGTAGCCGGAGTTGATGTCCGGGGCGCCGTAGGGGTAGGCGAGCATGAAGACGTTCGCCAGGGTGTAGTTCGCGCCGTCCTTGTAGTTCAGGGTGCTGCCGTTGCGTTCGGTGTCGTGGTTGTCGACGAAGACGCCCGCCACCGAGTTGTTCAGGTAGCCCCAGCCCTCGCCGTAGTTGCTGAGGTACGCGAGCTTCTCGTTGTTGAAGACACGCTTGAGGTCGTAGGCGTAGCGGAACTCCTGGACGTCTCCGTTGCCGGTGTACTCGGAGGGCTGGACGGCCTCGTTGGCGCCGTAGATGACCTCCTGCTTCCAGTAGACGGAGGGGTTGGTGAGGCGGCTCTTGATGTTGGCCAGGTCGTCGGCGGGGATGTGCTTGGCCGCGTCGATGCGGAAGCCGTCCACGCCGAGGGAGAGCAGGTCGTTCATGTAGCCCGCGATCGTCTTGCGGACGTACTCCTCGCCCGTGTCCAGGTCGGCCAGGCCGACGAGTTCGCAGTGCTGGACGTTCCAGCGGTCCTGGTAGTTGGCGACCTGGGCCGTGCAGTCGTCGAGGTCGTAGGACGAGTACAGACCGGGGTAGTTGTACTTCGTGTACGACGAGCCGCCGGTGCCGGTGCCCGAGCCGGCCGACATGTGGTTGATGACGGTGTCGACCACGACCTTCACGCCGGCCGCGTGGCAGGTGCCGACCATGTTCTGGAACGACGTGCGGTCGCCCAGGCGGCCCGCGATCTTGTACGACACCGGTTGGTACGACGTCCACCACTGCGGGCCCTGTATGTGCTCGGCGGGCGGGGAGACCTGGACGTATCCGTAGCCGGCGGGGCCGAGGGTGGTGGTGCACTCGCGGGCCACCGAGGCGTAGTTCCACTCGAAGAGGACGGCGGTGACGTCCTTGGTGCCGGGCGGGGAGGCCTGTGCTGTAGTCGGGTACATGCCAACCGTAACGGCGGCCGTGAGGGCGACCGCCGCGGTGAGGGTTCTGCGTGCCATGTGGGGGTCCTTCGTCCTTGAAGGCGCTTGCTGAAACATTTCAGCAAACTTGCGGTGACGCAGATGTTAAAGGCCCGCTGCCTGAAAGGCAGCGGGCCGTTGTGAAGTTGATGCAAGAACTTTCAGACGAGCCGTCAGGCCGTGGCCCACCACACCGTGGTGTCGGCCGGTACCTTCGTCTCGCCGTCGGCCTCGGCCACCTCACCGCTGGCGAGCAGGGCGCGGCCGTAGGACGGGGTCGTCACGGACTCGCCGGTCGTGTTCGTGACACACACGAACTCGCCGCGCCGGAAGGCCAGGACGCCCTCCGGCGCCCGCAGCCACTCCACCGCGTCGCCCGCGCCCAGGTCGGGCTGCGAGCGGCGGACGTGCAGCGCCTCGCGGTACAGCTCCAGCGTCGAGCCCGATACGCCCGTCTGCGCCTCGACGCTCAGCCCGGCCCAGCTCTCCGGCTGCGGCAGCCAGCTGCCGCCGCTGCCGAAGCCGTACGACGAGCCGGCCCGGGTCCACGGGATCGGCACCCGGCAGCCGTCGCGGAAGCCGTCCTGGCCCGCGCCCCGGAAGAACGCGGGGTCCTGGCGCACCTCGTCGGGCAGGTCCACGACGTCCGGCAGGCCCAGTTCCTCGCCCTGGTAGACGTAGGCCGAGCCGGGGAGGGCGAGCATGAGGAGGGTGGCGGCGCGGGCGCGGCGCAGGCCCAGTTCGCGGTCGCCGGCCGTGCGGATCTGGGTGCCGAGACCGGGCGGGTTGGCGAAGCGGGTGGCGTGCCGGGTCACGTCGTGGTTGGAGAGGACCCAGGTGGCGGGGGCGCCGACCGGGCGCATCGCCTCCAGGGTGCGGTCGATGACCGTGCGCAGCTCGTCCGCGTCCCACTCCGTGCCCAGGTACTGGAAGTTGAAGGCCTGGTGGAGTTCGTCGGGGCGGACGTAGTTCGCGGTGCGCTCGACGGTCGGGGTCCAGGCCTCCGCGACGAAAATGCGCCCGCCCGTCTCCGACCGCCGCCCTTCTGCGGAAGGCCCTTCGGGCCCCTCTTTGCTTCCCGCGTACTCGTCCAGGATCGTGCGCCACTGCCGGTAGATGGCGTGCACGCCGTCCTGGTCGAAGAACGGCATGACATCGTTGCCCAGCAGTTTCAGCTGGTCGTGGGAGCCGAGGTCCGGCAGACCCTGGGCCTTCACCAGCCCGTGGGCGACGTCGATGCGGAAGCCGTCGACGCCCATGTCCAGCCAGAAGCGCAGGATCGAGCGGAACTCGTCGCCGACCGCCGGGTGCTCCCAGTTGAAGTCGGGCTGCTCGGGGGCGAAGAGGTGCAGGTACCACTCGCCGGCCGACCCGTCGGGTTCCGTGACCCGGGTCCAGGCCGGGCCACCGAAGATGGACTCCCAGTCGTTGGGCGGGAGTTCGCCGTTCTTCCCCTTGCCGGGGCGGAAGTGGTAGCGCTCGCGCAGCGGCGAGCCGGGACCCTCGGCGAGGGCGCGCTTGAACCACTCGTGCTGGTCGGAGGAGTGGTTGGGGACCAGGTCGACGATGATGCGCAGGCCCAGCCCATGGGCGTCGCGGATCAGCGCGTCGGCGTCGAGCAGGTTGCCGAACATGGGGTCGACGGCGCGGTAGTCGGCGACGTCGTAGCCGGCGTCGGCCTGCGGGGAGGCGTAGAAGGGGCTGAGCCACACGGCGTCCACGCCGAGGTCACGCAGGTACGGGAGTCTGGAGCGTACGCCTTCCAGGTCACCCATGCCGTCGCCGTTGCTGTCGGCGAAGCTGCGCGGATAGACCTGGTAGATGACCGCGTCCCGCCACCAGTCGCGACGCTCGGCGACGGTGGCGACGGCGGAGTCGTCGGCCGGGGCTGCAGGGTGCTGCTGGCTCATGGCTTCCTTGATGCGTAAGGGAGTTCGGGTCATAGGCGTGGGTACGGCGGCTCGGGCCGAGGGCCGGGGGTGTGCAAGGCGGCCGCGGTGTCAGCGGGGTCGGATGGACACCGCGGCCGCCTACCCGCGCGGACAGCCGCGCGGGAGCCATGGTGCGGAAAGGGGACTCAGCCCTTGGTGCCGCCTGCGGTGAGGCCGGTGACGAGGTTCTTCTGCACGAGGTAGAAGAACACGGACACGGGTATCGCGATCAGGACCGCGGTGGCGGCCATGTAGTTCCACTGCGCGTCGTGCTCGCTGACGAAGGTCTGCAGACCCACGGCGAAGGTGTACTTCGAGTCGTCCAGCATGAAGGTGGTCGCGAAGGCCACCTCGCCGACGGCGGTGATGAAGTTGTAGAAGGCGGCCACGGCCAGCCCGGGGCGGGCCAGCGGCAGGATCAGCCGGAAGAAGGTGCCGAAGGGGGTGAGTCCGTCCACGCGCCCGGCCTCGTCGATCTCGAAGGGGATGGTGTCGAAGTATCCCTTGAGCAGCCAGGCGCTGTACGGCACGGCCGTGGTGCAGTTGATGATGATCAGCGACCAGTAGGTGTCGATGAGGTCGAGCTCGCTGAAGATCTCGTACATCGGCACGATCAGGATGGCGATCGGGAAGGCCTGGGTCAGCAGCAGCACCCACATCAGCGACTTGTAGCCGGGAAAGCGCATGCGCGAGACCGCGTAGCCCGTCGTGGCGGCGACGAAGACGCCGATCAGGGTCGTGCCGCCGGCCACGATCATCGTCGACTTGAACCAGTCGAAGAAGGCCGTGTGGTGCACCACGAAGCTGTAGTTGGAGAAGGTGAGCTTGCCCAGGATCTTGCCCGGGTGCAGGTAGTCGTCCTTGTCCGGGCCGAGGGAGAGGAAGACCAGCCAGGCCACCGGGGCCAGGGCGATCAGGCTCGCGAGGACGAGGCCGCCGTGCAGGAGGGCGGCGCCGAGCGGGCCGCGCTCGCCGCGCCGGCGGGTGCGGCGCGGGGGCTGTGCGGTGGGGGCGGGCCCGGCCTCGGTCTTTTCGAGGGTCGTGGTGCTCATGGCGGCGGCTCCTGCGGCGTCAGACGGCGAGCTGGTCATTGCGCTTCAGCCAGCGGAAGTAGAAGGAGGTGAAGACGGTCAGGACCGACAGCAGCAGGACGCCGTACGCGGCGGACTGGGCGAAGTCGCGCGGCTGCTGTCCGAAGCCCAGGTAGTAGGCCCAGGTGACGAGGATCTGTGCGTCGGGCGCACCGGTGGGGCCGAACAGCAGGAAGATGATGGCGAACTGGTTGAAGGTCCAGATGACGCCGAGCAGCACCACGGTGGAGCTGACCGAGCGCAGGCCGGGCAGGGTGACGTGCCGGAACTGCTGCCAGGCGCTGGCGCCGTCCATCTCCGCGGCCTCGTAGAGCGTGGAGTCGATGGACTGCAGGCCGCCGAGCAGGGAGAGCATCATGAACGGCACACCGCACCAGGTGTTGACCATGATCGCGGCGAACCGCTGCCAGAAGGTGTCCTCCAGCCACTGCGGCTCGGGCAGGTGGAGCGTGTGCAGGACCTGGTTGAGCACGCCGGAGTCGGAGAGCATGATCCGCCAGGAGAAGACGGTGACGAAGGTCGGCACCGCCCAGGGCAGGACCAGCAGCAGGCGGTAGAAGGTGCGGCCGCGCAGCTTCTGGTTGAGCATGAGCGCGAGACCCAGGCCGATGGTGTAGTGCAGGGCCACGCAGGCGACGGTCCAGAAGATGGTCCACAGGAAGTGCGACCAGAACCGGTCGTAGGACAGCGGGCCGAACAGGATGTCCTTGTAGTTGTCGATCCCGATGAACTTGTACGTGGCGTCGATGTGGTTGACGCCGATCGTGCGCGCCGAGTTGAGGCTGTTGGCGTCGGTCAGGGTCAGGTAGACACCGCGCAGCAGCGGGTAACCCACGATGACGCCGAGCACGATGACGACCGGCGCGATCATCGCGTAGGCGTACCAGTGCTTCTGGAATCCGTTCTTGATGCGCTGGCCCAGGCCGGGCCGCGGCGCGCGGTCACCGCGGCGGCTGCCGGTGGCGCGGTCGATGGCGACTGTCATGTTCGACACCTTCGGGAGATCAGGGGGCGGGCCTGGGCACAGGCCGGTGGCCGTCGGATCCTCCCCCTTTTCAGGGAGAATCCGACGGCCACGCGGGCGTCACTTGCTGAAGTCGGGCACCAGCTTGGTGATGGCCGCCTCGGCGTTGCTCAGGCCCTTGTCGAGGGACTCCTTGCCGCCGGCGATCTTGGGCAGCTCGATGTCCAGCGGTCCCCACAGGGAGCTGTACTCGGGCAGCGCCGGGCGGGGCTGGGCGGCGGCGAGGACGCCCTGGTAGCCGGCGATGCCGGGGTCGGCCTTGACCTGCGCGGTGTAGGCGTCGGAGCGGGTGGGCAGCGTGGAGTTCTTCAGGGCGATGGTCTCCTGGGACTTCGCCGAGGTCATGAACTGCACGAACTTCAGGGCCGCGGCCTGGTGGGCCTTGTCGGAGCCGGCGTAGACCGAGAGGTTGTGGCCGCCGGTCGGGGCGCCCGCCTTGCCGCTGGAGCCGGCCGGGACGGTGGCGATGCCGAGGTTGGCCTTGTCCTTGAAGGCGCTGCCCTTGTAGAAGTTGGTGATCTCCCAGGGGCCCTGGACGATCGCGCCGACCTTGCCGTTGACGAACGCGTCCTGGATGTGGGCGTAGGCGTCGGCGGTGGTGTCGGCCTTGTGCAGGCCCTTGCCGGAGAACAGGCCGAGCCAGGTGCCGTAGGCCTTCTTGGCGGCGGCCGAGTCCACGGTGATCTTCTTGGCGGTGGCGTCGACGGTGTCGGTGCCCTCGCCGTAGAGGAAGGACTGGGCGTAGTAGGCCTGGGTGGAGCCCCAGTAGCCGTCCACACCGGTCTTGCCCTTGACCTTGGCGGCGTCGGACTTCAGCTCGTCCCAGGTCTTGGGGGCCTCGGTGATGCCGGCCTTCTTGAACAGGGCCTTGTTGTAGACCAGGGCGAGGGTGTCGGTGACGAACGGCACGCCGTAGGTCTTGCCCTCGTACTGGGCCTGCTTGATCAGGTTCGGCTGGAACTTGGCCTGGTCGGTGAGGGCGTCGGTGCCGTCCAGCGGCAGGAAGTAGCTCTTCTTCGCGAAGGCCGGGGTCCAGCCGACCTCGGAGCGCAGCACGTCCGGGGCGCCCTTGGAGCCGGCGGCGGTGTCGAACTTGTTCTGCGCCTGGTCGAAGGGGACGTTGACGTACTTGACCTTGATGTTCTTGTTGGCGGCCTCGAACTGCGAGACCAGGGCCTTGTACGTCGGTGCCTCATTGGTGGCGTTGGAGGTGTCCCACCAGGTGATGGTGACCGGGCCGCCCGACTTGCTGTCGCTGTCGCTCCCGCCGCACGCCGTCGCCGCCAGGGCGAAGGACGCCACCAGCGCGGAGGCCGCTATGCCACGCCGCATGAGTTCTCCTTGAGGGTTAAAGCCCGTGTTGTGCAGGAGCGGTCCCGTCCGCCGTCCTGCGGTCTTGCCGACTGCGCCGTTGCGGCCGCCGGGCGAGTGGGAACGTAACAGCGATGTAAGCGTTGCGAAAGACCTTGCAGAAAAAAAGTGCAAGGGAACACGATGGTTACCCCGCCGTGACCTGTGGGCAAAGCGCCTATTGGCCAGTTAAGGCGCCGATCAGGCGGGGGGCGGGCGACTTGTGCAAGACTCTGCAAGTTCTTGCCGTGCAAGGCCCCCCACAGAAGGACGAGGAGCGCGATGAGGCAGCAATCCGCGGTAGGCCGTCCGGTCGCCCGCGCACGGCGTCCCGTCGGTGTGCAAGGCGGGGCGCGGCCGGTACAGTCCAGTGCCGTGACCACACGGCTTGCGGACATCGCTGCGCAGGCGGGGGTGAGCGAAGCGACCGTCAGCCGCGTCCTCAATGGGAAGCCGGGCGTCGCCGCCACCACCCGCCAGTCCGTGCTTGCCGCCCTGGACGTGCTCGGCTACGAGCGTCCGGTACGGCTGCGGCAGCGCAGCGAGGGCCTGGTGGGCCTGATCACCCCGGAGCTGGAGAACCCGATATTCCCGGCGCTGGCCCAGGTCATCGGCCAGGCGCTGACCCGGCAGGGCTACACGCCGGTGCTCGCCACCCAGACCCCGGGCGGGTCGACGGAGGACGAGCTGACCGAGATGCTGGTGGACCGCGGAGTGGCGGGGATCATCTACGTCTCCGGGCTGCACGCCGACACCACCGCCGACATGGAGCGCTACGAGCGGCTGCGGGCGCAGGGCGTGCCGTTCGTCCTGGTGGACGGGTTCTCGCCGAAGGTGCAGGCACCGTTCATCTCCCCCGACGACCGGGCCGCGATGACGCTGGCGGTCACGCACCTGGCGTCGCTGGGCCACACCCGGATCGGGCTGGCGCTCGGCCCGAAGCGGTTCGTGCCGGTGCAGCGCAAGATCGAGGGCTTCGTGCGCGCGGTGCAGGACCAGCTGGGGCTGAACGCCGAGACGGTCGAGACGGAACTGATCCAGCACTCGCTGTACACCCTGGAGGGCGGTCAGGCGGCCGCGACCGCGCTGATCGACCGGAAGTGCACGGCCGTGGTGTGCGCGAGCGACATGATGGCGCTCGGTGCCATACGGGCGGCCCGCCAGCTGGGCCTGGAGGTGCCCCGGGACGTGTCGGTGGTGGGCTTCGACGACTCCCCGCTGATCGCCTTCACCGATCCGCCGCTGACCACCGTCCGCAAGCCGGTCCCGGCGATGGGGCAGGCCGCGGTGCGCACGTTGCTGGAGGAGATCGGCGGGACGCCCGCACCGCACAGCGAATTCGTGTTCATGCCGGAGCTGGTGGTGCGCGGTTCGACCGCTTCGGCACCGGTCGACCGGGGTGACCGCAGTGGCGGCAGGTGACCTGAGCGGCAGCAGGTGACCGCAGTGCCCGGAATTGCGGGCGATCGGGGGCCTTCGGGGGTAAACGTCCTCCGTACGTCGTAGGACGTGCGGGGCGGACCCAACCTTGGGATGATCTGGCGAGGAAGCCTTTTCTGGCAGACTCTGTGCCTATGAGTGACTCGACCGTGACAGATCCGGAAGGTCGCGAGGAGGTGGCCGTTCCGCGGGCCGTCACGGGCGAGGACAGAAAGGGTTTCCGGCGTTCCCTGGGCCGATTGCGGCGGCCGCGCAGGCCGCGGCTGTGGTTCGAGATCCTGCTGATCGCGGTGAGTTACTGGACCTACTCGCTGATCCGCAACGCCGTACCGGAGCAGAAGGCCGAGGCGCTGCGCAACGCCGACCGGGTCTGGCGGTTCGAGCACCATCTGGGCGTCGCGGTCGAGGAGTCGGTCAACCATGCCGTGAACTCGGTTGCTTGGCTGATCGTCGGGATGAACTACTACTACGCCACCCTGCACTTCATCATCACACTGGGTGTGCTGGTGTGGCTGTACCACTGGCATCCCGGCCGCTATGCGGCAACCCGGCTGGTGCTGTTCGCGACCACGGGCGTGGCCCTGGTCGGTTACTACCTGTTCCCGCTCGCACCACCCCGGCTGATGAACGGCCGGCATTTCGTGGACACGGTCATGGTGCACCACACCTGGGGCTCGATGGCCTCTGGCGATCTGAAGCACATGTCCAACCAGTACGCGGCGATGCCGTCGATGCACATCGGCTGGTCGCTGTGGTGCGGGCTGACGATCTTCGCGCTGGCGTCGGTGCCGTGGGTGCGGGTGCTGGGGCTGCTCTACCCGGTGGCGACCCTCCTGGTGATCGTTGCCACGGCCAACCACTTCTGGCTGGACGCGGTCGGCGGCATCCTGTGCCTGAGCTTCGGCTTCTCGGTGGCCCGGCTCTGGTACGGCAGCCTGCCGCACGCCCTGCCGCGCGCGCCGGCCTCGGCCCTGGCCGCCGCGGCGGCTCAGGTCCCGGCCGCGTAGAACAGCTCCTCCACGACCGTGCGGGCTCTGCGTGTCGTACGGCGGTAGGCGTCCAGCATGTCCCCGGCGTGTCCGGCGCCGTAGCCCAGATAGCGGCCGACGGCTGCCAGCTCGCGCGGCTCGGTGGGGAAGGTGTCCCCGGCCCGGCCGCGCACCAGCATGACCGCGTTGCGCACCCGGGTGGCCAGCACCCAGGCCTCGTCCAGCACCTCCGTCTCCTCGCCGGACAGCAGCCCGGCCGCGTGCGCGGCGGCCAGGGCCGCACGGGTGCGGGTGGTGCGCAGGCCGGGTTCGCGCCAGCCGTGGCGCAGCTGGAGCAGCTGGACGGTCCACTCGACGTCGGACAGGCCGCCGGGGCCGAGCTTGGTGTGCAGCCTGGGGTCGGCGCCGCGCGGCAGGCGCTCGGACTCCATCCGGGCCTTGAGCCGGCGGATCTCCCGGGCCGCCTCGTCGGTGAGGCCGTGCTCCGGGTAGCGCAGCGGGTCGATCAGCTCGGTGAAGCGGCGGGCCAGGTCCTCGTCCCCGGCCACCGGCTCGGCCCGCAACAGCGCCTGCGACTCCCAGACCAGGGACCAGCGGCGGTAGTAGGCCTCGTAGGACTTCAGGGTGCGCACCAACGGTCCCGACTTGCCCTCGGGGCGCAGGTCGGCGTCGATGAGCAGCGGCGGGTCGGCACTGGGCAGCTGCAGCAGGCGGCGCATCTCGGCGACGACCTTGTTCGCTGCTGCCGCCGCCTCCTGCTCGTCCACGCCGTCCTGGGGCTCGTGCACGAACAGCACGTCGGCGTCGGAGCCGTAGCCCAGCTCGTGGCCGCCGAAGCGGCCCATCCCGATGATCGTGAACCGGGTGGGCAGGGTGTCGCCCCAGCCCTCCCGTACGACGGCCCGCAGGGTGCCCGCCAGGGTCGCGGCCGTCAGGTCTGACACCGCGGCGCCGACCCGGTCCACCAGGGCGCCCTGGTCGGGCTCGGCGTCACTGGTCTCGGTGCCGTAGGACGAGACGATGTCCGTGGCGGCCGTGCGGAACAGCTCGCGGCGGCGCACGCCACGGGCCGCGGTGACGCCCTGCTCGGCGTTCTCGGCGCGGCCCACGGCGGCCAGGATCTCCTGCTCCAGCGGGGCGCGCTCGCGCAGTCCGAGACCGCCGCCTCCGTCGCCGTCGCCGAGCAGGGCCACCGCCTCGGGGGCGCGCATGAGCAGGTCCGGGGCGAGACGGCCCGCCGACAGGACCCGGGCCAGGTTCTCGGCCGCCGCGCCCTCGTCCCTGAGCAGCCGGAGATACCAGGGGGTCTTGCCGAGCGCGTCGGAGACCTTGCGGAAGTTGAGCAGGCCCGCGTCCGGGTCGGCGGAGTCCGCGAACCAGCCGAGCAGCACGGGCAGGAGCGTGCGCTGGATGGCCGCCTTGCGGGTGACGCCGGAGGCCAGGGCCTCCAGGTGGCGCAGGGCCGCGGCCGGGTCGGCGTAGCCGAGGGCGACCAGGCGTTCCCGGGCCGCCTCGGCGCTCAGCCGCGCTTCGCCGGGGGCGAGCTGGGCGACCGCGTCGAGCAGCGGGCGGTAGAAGAGCTTCTCGTGCAGGCGGCGTACGACACCGGTGTGCCGCTTCCACTCGCGCTGCAGCTCGGCCACGGGGTCGGTGCGCAGGCCCAGGGACCGGCCCAGGCGCCTGAGGTCGGCCTCCGGCTCGGGGACGAGATGGGTGCGGCGCAGCCGGTAGAGCTGGATGCGGTGCTCCATCGAGCGCAGGAAGCGGTAGGCCTCGTCGAGGCGGGCGGCGTCCTCGCGGCCCACGTAGCCGCCGGCGGCGAGCGCCTGGAGGGCGTCGAGGGTGGTGCCGCTGCGCAGGGCGGGGTCGGTGCGGCCGTGCACCAGCTGCAGGAGCTGGACGGCGAACTCCACGTCCCTGAGGCCGCCCGGGCCCAGTTTGAGTTCGCGCTCGACCTCGGCCGCGGGGATGTTCTCCACGACCCTGCGGCGCATCTTCTGCACGTCGGCGACGAAGTTCTCGCGCTCGGCCGCCTTCCACACGAGGGGTTCGAGCGCGTCGACGTAGGCCCTGCCCAGCGCGGCGTCGCCGGCGACCGGGCGGGCCTTGAGCAGGGCCTGGAACTCCCAGGTCTTGGCCCAGCGCTGGTAGTAGGCGACATGGCTGCTCAGGGTGCGGACCAGGGGGCCGTTGCGGCCCTCGGGGCGCAGGTTGGCGTCGACCGGCCAGATCGAGCCCTCGACCGTCGTCTCCGAGCAGATCCGCATCATGTGCGAGGCGAGCCTGGTGGCGGACCTGAGGGCCTTGGCCTCGTCGGCGTCCTCGGCCGCCTCCGCCACGAAGATCACGTCCACGTCGGAGACGTAGTTCAGCTCGTGGCCGCCGCACTTGCCCATCGCGATCACCGCGAGGCGGCAGGCGGCGGCGTCCCCGGGGGCCGCGGCGCCGGCGAGGGCGAGGGCGGCGCGCAGGGTGGCGGTGGCGAGGTCGGCCAGTTCGGCGGCGGTCTCGGCGACGTCCGTGGTGCCGCACACGTCACGCGCCGCTATCGACAGCAGGCAGCGGCGGTAGGCCACCCGCAGGGAGATGGGGTCGGTGGCCGCGGCCAGGCCCCCCTCGAACTCCTCCACACCGGGGTGGAGGTCCCTGGGCTCGTAGGTGACCAGGGCCTGCCAGTCGCTCGGGTGGCGGGCGAGGTGGTCGGCGAGGGCGGCGGAGGCGCCGAGGACGCCGAGGAGACGGTCGCGCAGGGGCTTGGCGGCCGTCAGGGTGTCCAGCAGCTCGCGGTGGGCGGTCGGGCCGGGCTGGGCCTCCAGGAGGCGGACCAGGCCGTGCAGGGCCAGGTCGGGGTCGGCGGTGGCACCCAGGGCCTCCAGGAGGACCGGGTCGTCGCGGACCGGGGACAGCTCGGGGCTGTCCAGGAGGCGCTCGGCCGCGGCCGGGGCGGTGAAGCCGTGCCGCAGCAGGCGCGTGAACGTACTGCTTCTGCGCCCCGGCGTCATCCGCGGCCTCCCCTGCGGTCTCGGTCGTCCTGGCCAGAGCCTAGCCGGAGCGGGCGTCCGCGGCTCCGGCGTGGTGGTGCGTGCGGGCGCCGGGCCTGCGCGGGTGCGTGGCCGACCGGTACGTGGCCGACGGGGTGCGTGGCCGACGGGTGCGTGGTCGGGCCGGTGCGTGGTCGGGCCGGTACGTGGACGGGCCGGTACGTGGACGGGCCGGTACGTGGACGGGCCGGTACGTGGACGGGCCGGTACGTGGACGGGCCGGTACGTGGACGGGCCGGTACGTGGACGGAATGCCTGTGGGGGTGCTTCGTGGTGCGGGTCGCGCCCAAGGCTCGCCGTGGGTCGGCGCCGTGCATGGTGGTGTCCGTCCTCGGTCCGGCGGGCTGTCTGTCGAGCGGCGCCCGGTTTTCGCCGGCCGCTGCGGGCGGACACCACCCGCCACGTCCCCTTCCCGCCGTACGCGACCACGGCCATGAGTCCCGCCGCGTCCGCGACGGCCGGGCGCGGGAACGCCCTGCTGCAGCGACTGGGCCATGGACAAGCTCCGTGCGGCGGCCTGTGAACTGGCCCAGCGGCAGATGTGGTTCATCCGGTCTTCATCCGTCCGGTTGAGCCACGCGGGGCGCGGGAATGCTGGCATGTGCATGCCCTGTCCGCACCGCCAGCCCCGTTCTTCCCCACTCGGAGGTTGATGTGTCCGGCAGTTCCGTGTACAGCCGTGCCCGCACCGCCGTGGCGTCCGCCGCGGCCTTCGCGGCGGCCGCGTTCGGCGTGTGGACCGGGCTCGGTGATGAGTCCGCGCACGCTGCGGGCGCCGTCCCCAGCCCGGACCACGTGGTGGTCGTGGTCTTCGAGAACCACGCCTACAGCCAGGTCATCGGCTCCTCCGGCGCCCCGTACATCAACTCGCTCAAGTCCGGCGGCGCCGGCCCCACCCGGTCCTTCGCCATCACCCACCCCAGCCAGCCGAACTACTTCGCCCTCTTCTCCGGCTCCACCCAGGGCGTCACGGACGACAGCTGCTACACCCCCGGATTCTCGTCCGCGCCGAATCTCGCCTCCGAGATGATCGCCGCCGGGCGCAGCTGGGCCAGCTACAACGAGACCCTGCCCAGCCAGGGCTCCACCACGTGCAGCAGCGGCAGGTACGCCCGCAAGCACAACCCGTGGTTCGGGTTCAGCAACGTGCCCACGTCCAGCGCGAAGACGTTCGCCCAGTTCCCGACGGACTACTCGACGCTGCCGCAGCTGTCGTTCGTGGTCCCGAACCTGTGCAGCGACATGCACGACTGCTCGGTGTCCACCGGTGACACCTGGCTGCAGAACAACCTCGGTGCCTACGCCACCTGGGCCAAGACCCACAACAGCCTGCTCGTCCTCACCTTCGACGAGGACAACCGGCTCAGCGGCAACCGCATCCCGACGGTCCTGTACGGCCAGCCGGTCACGGCCGGATCGTCCAGCACCACCACCTACAACCACTACGACCTGCTGCGCACCCTGGAGGACACCCAGGGCCTGACCACGCACGCGGGCAACGCGGCCTCCGCCTCGGACATCAGCGGAATCTGGGCGTCCTGACGTGTACGTAGCGGACAGCCGCGCGAACAAGGCGCCGGTGTCCGCGGAAGGCGCCGCCCGGCCTGCTGTGGCCGGGCGGCGCCTGACGGCGGTCGCCCCCACCGTGCTCGCCCTCGGCACGGTCAGCCTGGTCACCGACGTGTCGTCGGAGATGGTGACGGCGGTGCTGCCGCTGTACCTGGTGACGGGGCTCGGTCTGTCGCCGCTGGGCTTCGGGCTGCTCGACGGGATCCACAACGGTTTCTCGGCCCTCGTACGGCTGGTCGGCGGGCATCTCGCCGACCGGGGCGGCGGGCGGCACAAGTGGGTGGCCGGGCTCGGCTACGGCATCTCCGCGCTGTGCAGGCCGCTGCTGCTGGTGGCACGGACGCTGACGCCGATCGGGCTGATCCTGGCGGCCGACCGCACCGGCAAGGGGCTGCGTACGGCTCCCCGTGATGCGCTGATCTCGCTGTCCAGCACGCCCGAGATGCGGGGGCGCGCCTTCGGGGTGCACCGGGCGATGGACACCGCGGGCGCCCTGCTCGGGCCGCTGGCGGCCTTCCTGATCCTGCGGGCCACCGTGGACGGCTACGACGCGGTGTTCATCGTCAGCTTCTGCGTGGCGGTGCTCGGCGTGCTGGTGCTGCTGCTCTTCGTACCGGGGGGCCGACAGGTCGCGAGGGGCCCGCAGGTTCCGGGGAGCCCACAGGTTCCCGGGAGCCCGCAGGTTCCCGGGAGCCCACAGGTTCCCGGGAGCCCACAGGTTCCCGGGAGCCCGCAGGTTCCCGGGAGCCCGCAGCGCGGTGCCGAGGACGGCGGTGCGCGGCCCACCCTGCGGGCCGCCGTGGGGCTGCTTCGCCGTCGCGACCTGCGCCGCATCACCCTCTGTGCCCTGCTGCTGGGGCTGGCCACGGTCAGCGACTCCTTCGTCTACCTGCTGCTGCAGCGCCGCCTGGGCGTCCCCGGCCGCTGGTTCGCGCTGCTGCCGCTCGGCACGGCGGCCGCCTTCCTGCTGCTCGCGGTGCCGCTCGGCCGGCTGGCGGACCGGGTGGGCCGGTGGGCGGTCTTCCTGGCCGGTCACGGCGCCCTGCTGCTCGCCTACGCGCTCCTGCTCACCTCCTGGTACGGCACGGCCCTGCCGTACCTCGTACTGGCCCTGCACGGCGGCTTCTACGCGGCCACCGACGGCGTGCTGATGGCGGCGGCCTCCCAGGGTGTGCCGGAGGCGCTGCGCTCGTCCGGCCTGGCGGTCGTGCAGACCGGGCAGGCGCTGGCCCGCTTCGCCTGCTCGCTGCTGTTCGGCGCGGCCTGGACGGTGTGGGGCGACCGGGCGGCGCTGGCGGGGGCGGCGGGGGCACTGGTCGTCTGTGCGCTCTTCTCCGTCGTCGTCCGCCCGAAAGGTGCCGTACCCGCATGACCGTACGCACCCGCATCCTCATCCTGCTCTCGGCCGTCGCCGCGCTGGCGGGCGTCGGGGTGGCGTCCGTGCTGCACGCGTCGGTGCGGGCGGAGCGCCGCAATCACGTGCAGGCGGGCGGTCCGGCGGTCACGTCCGGCACGGTGCTGCTGACCGGGCACGGGCGCATGGTGTTCCGCAACATGGCGTGGGGCCCGCACCGCGACGAGCTGACGACGGTCCCGGAGTCCCGTCCGGCCGGCCCGCGCACCGCCTCGGGCGTCAAGTGCCTGCGCTTCTACGCCGCCTCGGGCACCGGGGTGTGCCTGCAGGCCGTGCACGGCCCGGTCTCGGACACCTACCGCGCCCTGATCCTCGACGCCCTCCTGCGCACCCGGGACCGTTACGACGTCCCGGGCATCCCCTCCCGCGCCCGGGTCTCCCCCACCGGGCACTTCGCCGCCTGGACGGCGTTCGTGGGCGGTGACTCGTACGCAGGCACGAACTTCTCCACGCGCACGGCGATCGTGGACACCCGCACGGGTGGGCTGATCCCGTCCCTGGAGGTCTTCCGGATCATCAGGGACGGCCACCCGTACCGGGCGGCGGACACCAACTTCTGGGGCGTGACGTTCGCCGCGGACGACCGCACGTTCTACGCGACGCTGGCGACCGGGGGAAAGACCTACCTGGTCCGGGGCGACCTGCGCGCCCGCACCGTCACCACGCTGCACACGAACGTCGAGTGCCCCTCCCTGTCCCCCGACGGCACCCGCATCGGCTACAAGAAGCGGGTCGCTGGGCTGCCCAGGGACGCCCCGTGGCACCTGTACGTCCTCGACCTGCGCACGATGCGCGAGACCCCGCTCGCCGAATCCCGGAGTGTCGACGACCAGGTGGTGTGGCGCGACGACCGCACGCTGGTCTACGCCCTGCCGGGCGACTACGGGGCCGACCTGTACACGGTTCCGGCAAACGGGTCCGGCGCGCCGCACCGTCTCCTGCCGGCCGCGGTGTCCGCCGCGTTCCTCGGCTGACGTACGACCCGGCCCCGGATCAGGGCAGCGTCCAGATCCGGACCGTGACGAGGTAGAACACGGCGGCCCAGAACACCATCACCAGGGCGACGATGCCGAGGCCGACGAGGTTGGTACGTGCCGCCGGTTCGTGGGCCGACGGCCGCAACCACTTTCTGAGCAGCGGGTTCACGTAGTACGGCATCGTGAGAAAGCTCATGAGGAAACTGGACAGCAGGTTGCCCACGAGCAGTCCGATCCAGATCGGCATCCTGAGCGGCGACAGGGCGAGCGACAGCAGCACGACGGTCGGGTACAGGCCGACCCACACGGCGACGGCCGTCCTGGTCTCGGAGGGCGGCGGGGGCACCTCCCTGCCGTTGCCTTCGAAGGCGAACCAGCTGCCGAACGAGTTGTCGATCGTGCGCAGTCTGAATTCGTTGAACTTCTCGCCCTCGGCGAGAACCTGCTGCCGCCGGGACGACGTCAGCCAGGCATCGAGATGCTCGGCGTTGTCGTACCGGTACAGCGTGGTCCATTCCTCCTGAAGGCCCTCGATGGGGCGGAAGAGCTCCGTTCCGCGAAATCCTTCGAACTTGCTCTCCTCCTCGCTCATGCGGTGCTGCCAGTCGAGGAAGTCGTCGACCTGGTTCGGGGGGACGCGATGGGTGACCACGACGGTCACCAGCGGATCCAGGGCCTGTGTGCCGCTGCTGACCACCTGCTGGGTCGCCGGACCCGCGAAGTACTTGCTGCCGGTGTCGAGAAAGGTCTGCCTGGTCGCGCTGTTGATCCACGCCTGCAGATGCGCAACGGAGTCGAAGCGGTAGATGACGACCCAGTCGTCCTGCAAAGGCGTCGGCGGGGACGTCTCCGCGCCGAGGAACCCGGGGTAGTACGCGGCGGCGGTGTTGAGGTCCTCCTGCCACCTCTCGTACTCCCGCTCCAGCCCTGGCCGGACCTGCTGGCCGATGATCGCCGTTGCCGCGGCGGCTACGGGGTTCCCGGTGTTCATGTCGCTCAGCCCGCCGACACCGACTGCTTCTCGTGGATCCGGCTGTAAATTCTCTCCGGAGTCAGCGGCAGCGCACGGCAGCGGACGCCCGTCGCGTCGTGGAGTGCGTTCGCCAGGGCGGGGGCGACCGGGTTGATGCAGCATTCCGCCATCCCCTTCGCCCGCATGGGCCCCACCGAATCCCCCGATTCCACCAGGAGCAGCTCGGTACGGGGGACGTCGGCGTAGGTGGGGATGCGGTAGTTGCGGAAGTTGGGGTTGGTCATGACGCCGTTCTCGTCGACATGATGGTGCTCCGTCAGCGCGAAACCGATTCCCTGGGCCACACCGCCTTCCACCTGTCCCCGGACCTGCGCGGGATTGATGACCACCGCCGCATCGGTCGCCTGGACGCTGTGGAGAATGCGTATCTCACCCGTCATCCGGTGGACGGCGATGCGGAAGCCCTGCGTGTTGGAGACGACGCTGCGGGGCGATCCGTAGGCCTTGCGGGCGGCGGTGAACCGGATTCCGCGCGCCCGGGCCAGTGCCACCAGCTCGGCCAGCGACACGCGCCGGTCCCCGCAGACGACACCGTCGTCGTCCATCGAGCACATCACGAGATGGACGCCGGTGTACGCGGCGGCGAATTCCAGAATGCGGTCGCGCACGGCATTGGCGGCCCGCAGTACCGCGTTGCCCGCCACGAAGAGACCCGCGCTGGCGAAGGCGCCGGTGTCGAACCCCGTGCGGTCGGTGTCGGACTGCACCAGGCGGATCCGCGTCGGCGTGGTGCCCAGCTGGTTGGCCGCGATCTGGACGTGGGCGGTCGAGGTGCCTTCCCCGAACTCCACCGTTCCGACGGCCAGCTCGTAGACGAGGTCGTCGCCGAGGGTGACCCAGGCCTCCGAGATGTGCTCGGTCGGGGGCGCGGTCTCGTGCAGGGAACTCGCGACGCCGGTCCCGACCAGCCACCCGGGGCCGGGAGGCGGCTGATCGGCCCTACGGGCCAGGGCGGCGCCCACCAGGTCGATGCACGTGCCGAGCCCGTCCTCGCTGAAGATCACGTCGTCGGGGCCGTCGTGCAGGGCGACCAGTGGATCGCCCGGCCGCACGATGTTGCGCCGGCGCAGTTCGAGCGGGTCGATGTGCAGGGCGCGGGCCAGCTCGTCCATCGCCGACTCCACGGCGAAGGCCGGCTGCGTCATCCCGTAGCCGCGCAGCGCCCCGCTGGGAACGGTGTTCGTGTAGACGGAGTACGCGTCGTACTTCTTGTTGGGGCAGCGGTAGATCATGACGGCGGCGCCGCCCGCGTACAGCGTTTCGCCGCCGTGGTTGCCGTAGGCGCCGGTGTTCGACACATTGCGGACGTGGAAGGCGGTGAGGGTTCCGTCCGACTTCGCGCCGAGCCTGACCGTCAGCTTCATCGGATGCCGCGGGGACGCCGTGGTGAACTCCTCCTCGCGGGTGTACTCGAAGCAGACGGGCCGGCCGGTGTCCAGGGTGGCGAGCGCCACCAGATCCTCGGCGATCACCTCCTGTTTGCCGCCGAAACCGCCGCCGACGCGCTTGCAGAACACGCGGACCTGGTCCGGGCGCAGCGCGAAGAGGTACTCGAGTTTGACCTTCGCGATCGACGGCGACTGCGAACTGGTGCGGACGTTCAGCCGGCCGTCCTGCATCCAGGCGATCGCGCCATGGGTCTCCAGGTGCGCGTGCTGCACGCGTGGGGAGAAGTACGTCCCTTCGTGGATCACGTCGGCCGCGGCGAATCCGGCGTCCACGTCGCCGATGTGCGAATGGATCTCCAGCAGGACGTTGCGGACGGGATCGCGGACGAACGGATCGTCCGAGCCGTGCAGTTGTGGTGCCCCCTCGGCCATGGCCTCCTCGGGGTCGAACACCGCGGGCATCGTCTCGTACACGACGGCGAGCCTCCGGCAGCCCTCCTCCGCCGCCCCGACCGTGTCGGCCAGTACCGCGGCGACGCGCTGGCCGACGAAGCGGACCGTGCGGTCGAGGACGAAGGTGTCGTCCGGATCGACCAGGTGATCGGTGTGGATCGCGGTGGTGAAGCGCTTGTTCGGCACGTCCTCCCAGGTGTAGACGCGGTGCACGCCGGGCACCTCGAGGGCGGCGCTCCTGTCGATCGAGACGATCCGGGCGTGCGCGTGGGGTGAGTGCAGCACCTTGAGGTGCAGCATGCCGTCGACACGGGTGTCCATCGTGAACTCGGCCCGGCCGGTGACCACGTCCTCGGCTGCCGGCGCGCCGACGCTCGTCCCGACCGCCTTTCCCGGTGCGGCCGTCTCCACGCCGGTGACGCCGTGCACGGCGTCCTCGACGGCCCGGTAGCCGGTGCAGCGGCAGAGGTTCCCCTTCAACGCCCTTGGCAGGTCGGCCTTCTGCTCCTCGGTGAGCGTCGCCGACGTCATGATCATCCCTGCGGTGCAGAACCCGCACTGGAACCCGGGGGCATCGCGGAACTGCCGCTGCACGGGATGCAGGTCGCCCGGTGCCCCGAGGCCCTCGATCGTGGTCACCTCGTGCCCGTCCGCGCGGAACGCGGGCGTGATGCAGCTGTGCACCGGCTCGCCGTCCAGCCACACCGTGCAGGCGCCGCAATCGCCCGCGTCGCACCCTTTCTTGACGCCGAAATGGCCGAGCTCGCGCAGGAAGGTGCGCAGGCACTGGCCGGGGCGCGGTTCTTCGGTGAATGTCCTGCCGTTCACGAGATAGGTCATGCCGGGTCCCCAGCCAATAGTTCGCGACGAATCTCTTCGGCGAAATGCTGCGTCAGGTGGCGACGGTGGCCGGGGGTTCCGTTGGGGTCGGCGAACCAGATGTCGGCGGGCATGGCGTCGATGCTCTGCCGCAGCGTCCGGGCCTCGGGCATGGAGTCGAAGGCGAGGCGCACCGGCCGGGTGGTGCCGGCGGTGAGGGTGAGCAGCAGGTCGTTCCTTCCCGGCCTTTGGGTACCGACGAGGAACACCGTCGAACGGCCGAGACGGGTCAGCGTGAACCGGCGGTGCGCGGTACGTTTCCTCAGCGCGCGGGCCGGAACGGTGATGCGCCGCAGAATCTCTCCGGGCGCGAGGATGTTCCGGTGGTCGCCCGTCACGAAGTCGAGGGCGTCGACCCTGCGCACGGAGCCGTCGGAGGCCCACAGTTCGTACTGCGCCTCCAGTGCGACCGTCAGCGTGATCATCGGGCCGGCAGGCAGGGACATACAGATGTTTCCGCCCACGGTCGCCGCGTTCCACACCTTGAACGAGGACAGGAACGCCTCGCAGCTCTTGCGGAAGAGGATTCCCGCGACCCATTCGGTCGGCGGTGCAAAGGCGTACAGCTCGCGGACCGTGCAGGTGGCGCCGATTTCGAGGCCGTCGTCCCTCACGGCGAGAGAATTCCAGCGCAAGCCTGTCAGGTCGATCAGCCGACGCAGATCGGGCTGCTCCGTGGAGAACAGCCAAGTCCCGCCCGCGAGCCAGGCATCGCCTTCGTGCCAGTCCGCTCCCGGCTGATCGGACGGCAGCCGGACGACTTCGGCAATCGTGTTGAGGTCCATGGGAACCGACCCCCGAACCCGCTCAACCAGCGCGTGGCACCGGGCACGTGCATTTTTGCTCGCGGGCATTCGGCCCGGCATACCCGGCGCGACTACCGAATGCCGACGGGATTCCGGCCGCTGCGGTCGGACCGTTCGAGGAAGGACCGGCGGGCTCGAAACATTCTTGTCAAGCGTATCGCAGCACGCCGAGGACGGCCTGAGGGGAACGCGTGCCGGGGCCGCGACACCGGCCCGGCACCGGCACCGGCGCGGCGGCGATGCCGCCCGGGGATCTGCGCCGAGCGGAGGGATGGAGGGGGCACAGCGGGGACCGGTGCGGAGACCGACGGGAACTGTGCGAGCAAGGCCGCCCGTGGCGACGCGCCGCCCGGATCCGGGGACAGCGAGGGCAACCCGACGTGCGTCGGCGAGCCGGCCCGCTGAGGGGGCCGAGGGTGCACGGTCGTCGGCCCTGTGTCGGATGCAGTGGCGTGACCTGGGCCGATCCGGCCTCGTTGACCCGGCTATGAAGAAGATCAGCGCACTCGCCGCGCTCACCCTGACCGGTCTCGCGCTCGCCACCCCGGCCCACGCCGGCAGCGGCGGCGACCCGGTCGGCCACGTCAACGTCGCCGGCCGGCACCTCACCGGCGCCTACCTCTGCAAGGAGGCGCTCGCGGTCGTCCCACTGGCCGCGCCGTGGACCGGCAGCTCGGTGGACGACGCCTGCGACAACCGCCCCCACGTGCACCACGCACGCGGCTAGGACGGTTCGGCGGTTCCGTCGGCCGACGCGCTCTGCCGTCCTCGGCGAGGCCGCTGCCGCCGGGGTGCTCGGGACCTCGGGATGCGCACGGGCGAGAGGATGCGCACGGGCGAGGCGTCCAGGCGAGAGCGGCGGCCCCCTTCAGGATCTCCACACGGAGTGCGGCCCGGCCCGGCGGCTCGCCCCGAGGAGCGGGCCGCCTTGTCGTGGCCAGGGCGAACAGCCCGCCCCGGCCCGGCCTGCCCCTACAGCACCGGCAGGTTCTTCCGCAGCTCGAACGCGGTGACCTCGGAGCGGTACTCGTGCCACTCGGCGCGCTTGTTGCGCAGGAAGTGGTGCGGCCCAGACACGACCTCACACGATCGATGTCGACGCGGCGTTGGCCAGCGGCCAAGCGGTCGTCGTTGGTCGTCGTTGGTCACCTCAGGCCGCCCTCAGACGGCCCACAGACGGCCCAGCCCTGGCCCCAGGAACGTCCCTGCGACAGGAAGTCGGGGCTCTCCGCATGGCTCCACAGCTCCGACGGCTGCGTGTAGGCCGGGAGCGTTGGGCCGACATCCACGAAGCGTTCCTCAAACTCGCCTACTGCCTCATCACCTCCGACAGCTCAGCTCCTTCTATTAGCACTACTACCAGTGGTGCAGTGGCGGGACTTCCTGATCGGGGCCAGGCTGGAAGTATCCGTAGAGTGCCGCCGTCAGGTCACGGGTGAGGCGTGATGGATTGGGAAAGAGTTCAGCAGGACGAGATCGAAAAGGCGATCTCCGATGTCCTTACTGAGTCAGAAATTCGATCAGGGATGAGCGAGGCCGGAGTTTCGGCCGAAGAACTGAAAAGGGAAATAGGGAAGCGAAAGGGAGATCTGGAAGCGGCTTACTCTGCCGAGTTCAGCCGCCTGAAGGAGATCGACCAACGCCTCGAGCACATGCGCCAAAGATCCGTCAAGGATGTCAGGTGGAAGAAGCTGGTAAAGATCTCTGGAGTCGTTGCTTGGTCCGTCATGGCCGCATTCTCTGTAACCGCACTCTCTCTCGCTATTGGAACCCAGGGGGGAGTTGTCGGGAAAATCTTTGCGGTTATAATCTTCGTTGCCGCGATCGCCGGCGTAATACCATCCATTCGCAATAAGCTCCGCCGCCGGAAGCGCGAGAACATGCCGACCCCCGAGCAATCGGTACTCCAGGGTAATCTAGACGCCGCATGGTCAGAATGGCGATCAGCACTCCGGGGGCGGGCAGTTGCCGGACTTGTTCGTGAGGAGATCAACCGTCGGAAGCCGTCATATTCACTGACTCTCGACATCAGCAATCCCAAAGGCCTGGCTGAACTCGAAGACCCACAGTTCCTCATCGCCATGCCAGCCGCTGAGGAGATCGATCAGTTGATCTCTACGATGCCTGGCGGGAGTATTGGAATATCGGGCCCACGCGGTGTTGGGAAGACTACGCTGCTGCGGCACTTCTGCTCAAAGGAACACGCTCCGCCCTCGGAGAGCATAGCCGAGCAGGCGTCGGTTCGCATTCTCATCCCGGCTCCGGTCAAATATGACGCCCGGGAATTTGTGCTGTTGCTGTTTTCCAGAGTATGTAGCGCGATCGCGCCCGATGAAGTCCTTTCGGTGACTGGTCATCGCGACGAGGATGAGGATAATCCGAGATACAAACTCCTCGATCTTGCCATCCTGACAGTCCTCTCGTTCGCATGTGTCTGGGGAATCTTCCTGTTGATCAGCACTCTGAGCGGATGGAAACTGAGGGCCAACTTCGCTCCGGCGATAATTTTGATATTTGCCTCCTGCGTCGGTTCGCTTTTTTGGGTGACTTATCGCAGCAAGTATCGGCGCGGACCGGGTGAGTTCACTGAAATCGAGACGACCTATGGTAAAGACGCAGCTGAGGCTTCTGCTCTCCTACGTGGGCTGGCCTACCAGCAGTCGGTCTCACGTTCCTGGTCTGCGGGAGTAAAAATCCCAGTGGGACTAGAGGCAGGCATTTCAGCAAATACGACGATGACTGAGAAACCCATGGGGTATCCGGAAATCGTGGCGCGGTTGAATGATTTCCTTAGAAAATTGGCAACGAGCAGGAAAATATTTATCGGGATCGATGAACTCGACAAGATCGACTCGGATGATCAGGTATATCAGTTCATCAATGATATTAAGGGAATCTTTGGGCGCGAAGACTGCTTCTATCTGATATCCATCTCGAACAACGCAATGAGCTCCTTCGAACGGCGTGGGCTGCCCGTTCGTGATGCGTTTGACTCTTCCTTGGATACGGTGGTGGACCTACATCCGGCCGAGTTGTCCATGTCGCGAACTCTAATGCGCCGCCGCGTCATCGGTATGCCTGAGGCTTTCCTTTACCTCTGCCACGTTATATCCGGAGGGCTGCCACGAGATCTCATCCGGGCGGCGCGTGAACTAGTCTCACTTGCGAGAGGAGAGCAGAACTCCAGTCGCACCCTAGAGGCGCTCACCCGGGCCATGGTGAAGACAGACCTGAAGCGGAAGATCCACGCGGTGGAAGTCGCCGCGCAGCGAATCGACTATGAGCCGGACGTAGGGGTGTTCATCTGCAACCTCCACGAGGTTCTACACGATTCGCCAACACTAACAAAAGAGTCCTTGCTACGCGACATGGACCGCCTTACCGGAGGAATCACCTCATCAGCAGGTGATCCTGATTTCGCGCGGTCCGCCCACGAAGAACTGAACCGCCTCCGCTTGGAGACAGCCGCCTACATGTACTTCTGCTCCACACTGGTCGGGATATTCAACAGATCCCTGGAGCGGGAGGCACTCGAGCACCTTTCCGACGGATCCGGCGACGGCTGTCTCTCCCGGCTGGCCCAGGTCCGCTCCGAATTTTCCGTCAATCCCAGGCTGGCCTGGGTGACAATTTCAGACTTCAGGACATCACACGGCCTTGCAGTCAAGCCCTATCCAGTCCCGACCCCGGTGTGAAGTGACACTGCTTGGGAGTTCTTAAATTCCAGGCCCGGATTCAGGCGCGATGAGCCCTATGATCCTGGAGTCATGGCCGGGAAGAGTACCCCGTAATCGTGTACCTGCTGCCCACGATAGGACGGCTGGTGGGTCCGCTAGTTCCTACATATCCGCCCGTGCCGTTCGGCCGCGAAACGCACAGGAAGAATGAAACCGTTGACAGGACAGAGGTGGCACTGCGTGTTGACGTGGAACGGTCTGCTGATCCTTCGGCATCAACCTAGAAACAAGCAGTGCCCCGGACAGAGTGTCCGGGCCCGCCCCTGGCTGGTCGTCAGGCGGAGCTGTCGCGCATCCTGCGTGTGCCTCTCGGAGACCTGCTCGGTCAGACCGTGCTAATGAAGGACGAGAAGCAGCAGGACGACGTTCCGGCCGTGCGCGACGCGCTCATGAGCCCACGCCGGCTGTCTCGCCTGCCCTTCGGTCCCGAGGCGGAGGTGCAGCTTCCCACACCCGTGCCCGTGGCCGTTCGTGTGGAGCAGGCATGGAACGACTACCAGAGGGGGCGGCTCGGCAGCGTCATCGCCGCGCTTCCCGCGCTCCTGCAGACCGCGCAAGAGCTGGAGGAGCGAGCCGCACGGCGCTTCGAGGATCGTAGCGATTGCCGGGCAGTAACGGCCCGTGCCCACCACCTCGCAGCAACAACGCTCGCGAAGATCGGTGAATCGGACATCTCATGGCTCGCTGCCGAGCGCGCGATGCGTGCCGCAGACGAATCCGACAGCCCTGGAGACTGAGACGGACCGTCCTCTAGGTCTGGTCTCTCTTCTTCGAGGCCGAAGCTGTCCGGCAGGTCCATCGTGGAAGCCCGCCTGTCGAGTCGTGTCTCGTTCTGCGCCGCCTCTCTGAAGAGTGCTGCCAGTTCCAGGCGGTCGGCCGAGGTGATCGGCGAGCCGTACGCGGACGCCGACGGCGTGCCGTGCCTCCCGATGTTCCGGCAGCCGGTCCTCGTCTTCGAGGGCACCAAGGAGACCCTCACCGCGGCCCGCGGCCGGGTCCTGGCCCGCGCCCTGCCTCGTGCCGTCTTCACCTCAGACTTCTTCGCTACCGGCAACGACCGCGAAAGCCGCGCCGCCGTCCGGGCCGTGCCGACGGAGGAACGGGACCTGGTGGGGCTGTCGGTTTGCAGGCCGCGGAGCGCGGTGGACAAGGTGCTGAAGATCGCACGGAGGCATACATGACTGAATCTGCAACTGAATCTGCACAGCGAAGGTGCAACTGCGTCACAGGTGCGATCTGTTGATGCGGAATTTTCCCTGTGGGAGCAGCCGTGGCAATAGCTGTCGGGTTCCTGTGCGGCGCTACATGTAGAGAAGCTGCCCTCAATTGGTGTGCATGCATGCACGGATGAGTAGCCGAGTGTTTCAACTGCCTTGCTGGGAGCAGCGACCGACTGGATGCCGGGCACGCTCCGTGATTTGATCCTTCGCGCCGCCGGGATCGCGCCAAGGTGTCCGGAAACGGATGGCGTGGGCTGCGGTCGCGGCCCACCGTCTGTCCCCTGCTTGGCCGCTCCCCCTTGTGGAACATCCATACGAAGGGCAGTTTCATCATGAACTCCGCTCCCCAGGTTCAGACCCTTGAAATCTCCGACGCCGAGCTCGACAACGTCTCCGGCGGCCTGAGCCCGCAGGCCGGCATCGCTGCCGGCCCCACGGCGATCAGCAGCTCGGACCTCGTGGCTCAGTTCGGCGCGGTCAAGGACGAGGTCCAGGACACCATCGGCCAGTACCACCAGGCAGGCGTCACTGTCTCCTTCTGATCGCCAGATCGCGGGATTTCCTCATCGCGTGATCGCTGATGGCCTGACCGGCAGCCTGACCGCCGATCGGCGACCACAGCAACAAGCCCCCTACCCGCGGGTCTCCACTGGTAGGGGGCTTGATCGTTAAAGGTCCCAGAGGCGGCCCGACTTGGCAGCAAGGCATGGCGCTTCCTTTTGTCAGTGCGTGCGGCTATGGCGCGTCCGCCATCAAGGGCAACGCGCTGGGGATGGGCTTTGGGAGCCAAGACAGGACTGCTGGTGTACGCCGACGGCGACGTGCCGGAGCTGCTGCGCCATGTGGACGCGGCAGACCTTGCTCGGACGACCAGCATGATGCGGCAGCTCTACCCGGGCCGGGAGATCGAGGAGTGCGAGGGCTCGAATCTCTGGGACGGCGTCTACCCGCCGAAGGGAACAGCGTACGCAGCCAGCTGGCCGGGCGTGGAGGTCATCGGTGATCAGAGGGTGATGATCGACGCCCCCTCCCAGCTCCCGGAGCACCTCGTCGTGGCGAGTGCCGGCCGACGGCTTGTCCTGCATGCCATGCACAGCGTCGTGGACTGGCTGGCGTTCGCCGTATGGGAGGACGGGCGCCTCGTCCGCTCCCTGGCCTGTCCCCGGACAGCGGCATCATCGAGAACATCGGCGAACCACTCCCCTTTGAGCTGCCCTACTGGGCCGGAGAGCGCCCGGCCGACACCGTCCCGTGGCCTGGCGAGGAGGAGCCTTACGCCCTGCCCTTTCACCCGTTGGATCTGGGCGAAGACGCGCTGCGGGCGCTCTGCGGCTTCATCCAGGAGGGCCGTCCCGAGCTCGATGACGTCGACGCGGACGCCATCGGGCTGTACGGATTCCATGTGCGGGAGCCACACAGGCCTGATCCTGCGGAGAAGGAAGCGGAGCTGCGCAGGGCCGTGGAAGCGATAGATCCGCCACGCTTCTACACACTGGGCCCTGATGGCTCACTGATCGAGCGCGACGGCCTATAGCTCACGACCTCTTCGTCCCGAAGCAACTTGGGTAGGTGCTCGACCTTGGGCCGGTGTGTCTCTCACCTGCTGCGATGGTCCGTAGGTGTGCGCGGGTGTCCGCCGCCGTCCGCCAGCGTTGTCACGCAGTTAAACACTCAGGGCTGCTGCGCCTGTCGGCACACCTGTGACAGGTGACTACCGTGGTTCGTACGCTGTGGTTACCGGGATTGCTCGCAGCAGCTGGGATTCGCACGTCTTCGCTCGTGCCAGAAGCGTCCCCGGGTAGAAGCCCCGCGCCGCGCCCGACGGGTAGTCGACGGTCATCTCCAACTTGCGGGTGACGCAGCAGGTCACGACCGGGCCGCGACAGCTGAAGCCATCGTTCAAGCGGATGACGACAGGTCAGGTGCAATCGGACGCAAGGGGCGCCTACACCACCTTTAATTGGCTTGACGTTGCCAGTCGATCGACGTACATGTACGGCAGGGGAGAGGCTTTTTGCAACACAGAGGGCGGAGGGAGCGTCAAGCTTCACTGCGAGTGCCATTGGTCTTATACACGCCACGATAAGGGACCCAACGCTCTTGGAGGGCGCATGCGCAGGGCGACCGCAGATTGTGTTCTGACTGGAGCTCGCGTCCGCCTAGGTCGGGGACACTGGGCTAGAGCAGTAGCTGTCCGCGGAGGAAGAATTGCCGCAATTGGACGCGATTTTTCCAGCATCCGTGACCTGATCGGACCTCATACGCGGGTAATTGAGTCAGCTGGAGGGCTGGTTGTCCCGGGCTTCCAAGACAGTCACGTGCACGCACCCTTCGCGGGTCTTGATAGACGACGTCTCTCTCTTCATGGCATGAAGGGGCGATCCGACTACCTTGAGGCGATCGCCACCTACGCCCAGCGTCATCGTACAAATTCGTGGATCGTTGGCGGTGGTTGGGTGGCAGAACACTTCCCCAATGGTTGTCCACGGAAGGAGGACTTGGACATCGTCGTGCCTGACCGGCCAGTGTTTCTATTCAACGGAGATTTGCACGGAGCATGGCTAAACTCTCGGGCGCTTGAGGTGGCCGGCATCACGAAGAACACCCCGGACCCTGTCGACGGTCGCATCGAACGTGACCCTGTTACCGGAGATCCATTGGGGACCTTGCAGGAAGGCGCAGCATACTGGGTCAACGACTACTTTGTTCCACAGCCACAACAAGAGGAGTGGGAAGCAGCAATTCTGAATGCTCAGCGTTACCTGCACTCTCTCGGTGTCACAGGTTGGCAGGACGCCTGGGTTACTCCCGCTACCCAAACCGCCTACGAGTCACTCGCTATGCAAGGGCGATTGACAGCCCGAGTCGTCGGCGCACTATGGTGGGACAGGAACCGGGAAATGGAACAACTCCCTGAACTGTTGGAGCGCAGGGAACATGGGCTCGCCGTGACTTCGCCCATGGCGCACTTGGGCTCGGGATTTTTCCCCACGTCAGTGAAGATTATGACGGATGGAGTGCTAGAGAACTTCACTGGAGCTTTGTTGGAGCCGTACTGTGACGGGTGTGGTGGTGATAGTGGCCGACGGGGCGTCACGTATCTAGACCGAGACCTATTGACTCATGCCGTCACTGAGCTCGATACTCAAGGGTTTCAGGTCCATTTTCACGCGATTGGAGATCGCGCCGTACGAGAAAGTCTCGATGCGATTTCCCGCGCTCGCTCCTCCAACGGCAGGAATGATCGACGTCACCACATCGCCCACGTACAAGTCGTCCAGCCAGGCGATATCGTACGCTTCAAAGAATTGGAAGTTGTGGCCAATTGTCAAACGTTCTGGGCGCAGAGCGCGAGCGAAAGAGATGATCTAACAATCCCCTTTCTTGGAGCGGAGCGGGCTAGGCTGCAATTTCCGTTTGCTGCGTTGCTTGCGTCAGGAACTCGACTGGCCATGGGGAGCGACTGGGCAGTGACCACAGCTGACCCTCTCGAGCAACTTGAGGTGGCTGTCACCAGAACCTCACCCCAGGACCGTGACCACTCCCCATTTTTACCTGAACAACGCATAAGCCTAGATGATGCCCTAGACGCATTCACTGCTGGTTCTGCGTACGTCAATCACGACGACCAGGGCGGCCGCATTGCGGTGGGAAGCCGCGCCGACCTTGTTCTACTGGACACCGATATTTTCGCCCCAGGGTTCGTCACGGACCATGCGGCACCCATTTCAGATGCACGTGTGCAACTCACAGTGGCTGGCGGCGCAGTGGTCTACGATGCCGAAAGCTAGCGAATCAAACCCGCGGCATAGTGGCTGGCGGAGGCGGCTCCGAAAGATGTGGCGTCAACGTCGGCCACCAGGACGGGTGATCGAGCACAACCTGTCGTATGGCAGGAGAAGTTACGAACATTCCGGCTACATAATAATCCCAGCAATCATACTCACTTGCCCCCGGAGCCAGTGATTTAATCATGAGGCCATAGTCGAGAGCGTCGGCGAACATGTGAGCTAGAGTCAGGACCTGTTCCCTCTCATCCCCAGGCTCCGGCACAGCAGCACCATGAAAGAAGTACTGATTCAGCTGGGGGTGCTGGAAGATGAGCGTACCGACGTTGTGGAGCCTTTCAACACTATTATAGATGGCTGATGCAGCTGCGATTCCGTTGGTGATAACCGTTTGCCGCGTCAGTTGGCGAATTTGCCAGGCAGAAAACAGAATCGAGAATACTGCCGCTGCAGAAGCTATGATGCCAAAGATCAGAGTACTCAAGGCTCCCCCTCGTGACACGAAACCCCTGTGGGACCTTCCCTGATCTGTGGACTTTAATCCCCGTTTGTGCCATCGGCGCGGGCAGGTCAATTCACTCCTGTATCAAACAATGCAGGAGCACCTCGGGCCACGGATTCGCGTCAGATGGGTTCTGCGACCGCCTGGAACCCTTGCTGCCGCGGCGTAAACTCGGGTTCAGCCTCTCGGCGACGGAGGTGATCTCGTCGTTCTCGCAGGGCGTTCACCCGCACAGACCTACCGAACCCCCTCAACTGTCAGGCAATCACTCGACATTGCCCAATCAAGGTCAGTAGCCGTCGGCGAATCGACGAGAGCAAGCTACGACGGCCAGCCCGTGACCACGGTGCTGGGGCCCTCAGCTTGGGAAGCTGCGGCTCCTTGGGGCCCCTCGGTGCCCGGACCTGTGCGAACGGTTGTGCCGTGCTCTCATGGTGCTGGGCTGCTTTCACCGTGATTCCCCGCTGTTCCCCGCTCGATCTGGTGCGGTTGTGGTGCGGCCGTAAAGAGAACATCTGGCGCCGCGTTCAGTGATCGTGGAGGCCGCACTCAGCCGGGTAGAGAGAAGAGCCTGGGAAGACCCCGGAACGTGTTTGCCTGAGTTGGATGCACGCGGCACCGTACGCGTCGGCTGCCAGGGCGTCGATACATGCCAAACATGCCGCGTTATAAGGCCCCTGACCAGGTGAGACGGTCGGGGGCCGTTTTGCTGCGCGGTGCCTGCTCGTCGCCGTGGTTTTCCACTTGCAGGCGTCGGGCCTGAGACCTGCTGCCCGCCTCATAGCGGTCGGTGAGCGGGGAAGCGAGTACCCGGCCCCGCTCACCATGGGCGTCTTTCCTGGCTGGATGTCTCGATCAGGCGGCGCCGTACCCCTCGCCCGAGGGGTCACGCAGTCCGGCAACGCCGTCGGGAGTGCCGATGCCAGTGGGAGCGTCGTATCCCGGCACCGCGGAGAAGGTACCCGCAGTGCCGGTGGTGATGTCGAAGAAGTCCTGCGGGTGGGCGTAGGGGTAGGAGTTGGGGAAGGTGCCCGCGGCGGGGTTGCCGGCCAGGGCGTACATCCCGGCCATCAGCGGGGGTGTGACCTCCGGCCTTCCCCGTTGTTCCCCGCCGCGCACTGCCTGATCGGGCACGTGGGGGGCACGCGTGGCCTTCTCCCGCCCGCGCAGCGCTGTGAGGCATCGGGGGGCCGCAAGAAGCCTAGTCGGAGCTTGAACTGCCATTCACGCCCTCCCATGGTCCGGTCGTGCTCATGTCGCGTGGTCGGCGATCACATAGCAACCTGGTGTTGTGACGCGCCGCGAAGCCAGGCGCTGGCCATCGTGGGAACCCGGGAGGCGTGGTATGGCCAGACGATCACGACTCGTGTTGACTGGCGCTGTCCTGCTGTGTGCGAGTGTGGCTTTGCTCGCTGCGGTCTTCTTCATCACCCGGAATAGTCAAGGGCTGGGCGGTTCGACGTCGCCTTCTGCTACGTCGACCGGCGGAGAAGCTACTCCACCCAGCGCCCCCGGCACAGAAGCTACTCCACCCAGCGCTAGTGGCGGCGAGAGCCCTAGCTCAGAGTCGCCATCACCTACGCCGACCGTGACCGCGACGGTCACTAGGACGGTCCCGCCGGGGCACGCTGACGACACCTCTCCAGCCAAGGTGGGAGACGCCCCCGCAGTCATGACTGCGGTTGCAGCGCTGATTATGGCTGGAACGGGGGTCGCGACATTCGTCGTGGGAATGCTGAAGGACCGTCGGCCGCCTGGCGGGGGCGATGGGCACTGACCTGCAGGCCTCTGGTGTGCTCGGCAGATCTCTCAACCCACCACCCTCCCCAGCTCCCATCCCGTCTGCCGTCGGCCCACACACCGTGGAGCGGGCGTGGTTCAGGGCGTCCAGGTGGAGCGCGCCACTGTACGAACGACCTGGACGCCCTGGGCCGCGTCTGCTCCACGGTGTGTGGGCCGATGGCAGACGGGATGGGAGCACCCCACGCACGCCACTAGTCGACCGGCACCCGCGAACGGCGCCCCCGCCATCTCGGAGCCTGAGCGCCCCCGCCGGAGGCTGGCTCTGACCGTGGCTCGCTCTCTACGGTGATCAACTCATGTCCCAGCTCTGGCCACGTGGGCGCGCGTCGGCGCAGCGCGCGCAGAGCGGGCCGAAGGCAGGAGCGCAGCGCGCAGCGGAGCCGGGAGCGCGCCCGGCGGAGCGGAGCGCAGCCGGCTTGATCGATGAAGCGAAAGTTGGAACAGCTCGCTGCTGAGCAGCGCGAGCTGGATTCCGGGGACGCCTTGGAGCAACACATGGCCCGAGCTCCAAGGATGGCTGTAGGCGTCGGAGATTTACTCTGACGGCCCAGAGACGGCCCAGAGGCTGTGCGACGCCGTGAGGCCGCCGGTCCACGACCGACGGCCCCACGGGGTCGTTTCGCCGGAAACCGGCTCTGACCTGCCCCTACAGCACCGGCAGGTTCTTCCGCAGCTCGAACGCGGTGACCTCGGAGCGGTACTCGTGCCACTCGGCCCGCTTGTTGCGCAGGAAGAAGTCGAAGACGTGCTCGCCGAGGGTCTCGGCGACCAGGTCGCTGCGTTCCATGAGGGTCAGGGCCTCGCCGAGGTTCTGCGGCAGGGGCTCGATGCCCATCGCGCGGCGCTCGGCGTCCGAGAGGGCCCAGACGTCGTCCTCGGCGCCCGGCGGAAGCTCGTAGCCCTCCTCGATGCCCTTGAGGCCCGCGGCGAGGAGGAGGGCGTAGGCCAGGTACGGGTTCGCGCCGGAGTCCAGGGAGCGGACCTCCACGCGCGCGGAGCCGGTCTTGCCGGGCTTGTACATGGGGACCCGGACGAGGGCCGAGCGGTTGTTGTGGCCCCAGCAGATGTAGGAGGGGGCCTCGCCGCCGGCGCCGGCGGTGCGCTCGGAGCCGCCCCAGATCCGCTTGTAGGAGTTCACCCACTGGTTGGTGACCGCGGAGATCTCCGCCGCGTGCTTGAGCAGGCCCGCGATGAAGGAGCGGCCGACCTTGGAGAGCTGGTACTCCGCGCCGGACTCGTAGAAGGCGTTGCGGTCGCCCTCGAAGAGGGAGAGGTGGGTGTGCATGCCGGAGCCCGGGTGCTCGGAGAAAGGCTTCGGCATGAAGGTCGCGTGCACGCCCTGCTCCAGCGCCACCTGCTTCATGACCAGGCGGAAGGTCATGATGTTGTCCGCGGTGGAGAGCGCGTCGGCGTAGCGCAGGTCGATCTCCTGCTGGCCGGGGGCGCCCTCGTGGTGGGAGAACTCGACCGAGATGCCCATCGACTCCAGCATGGTGATCGCCTGGCGGCGGAAGTCCATGCCGACGTTGGTCGGGGTGTGGTCGAAGTAGCCCGAGTTGTCGGCCGGGGTGGGGCGGGTGCCGTCCAGCGGGCGGTCCTTCAGCAGGAAGAACTCGATCTCGGGGTGGGTGTAGAAGGTGAAGCCCAGGTCGGAGGTGCGGGCCAGGGCGCGCTTGAGGACGTAGCGCGGGTCCGCGAAGGACGGGGAGCCGTCCGGCATGAGGATGTCGCAGAACATGCGGGCCGTGCCGGGGGTCTCCGCGCGCCACGGCAGGACCTGGAAGGTGGACGGGTCCGGCTTGGCGATCATGTCGGACTCGTATACGCGGGCGAAGCCCTCGATGGCGGAGCCGTCGAAGCCGATGCCCTCGTCGAAGGCCTGCTCCAGTTCGGCGGGGGCCACGGCGACGGACTTGAGGAAGCCCAGCACGTCCGTGAACCAGAGGCGTACGAACCGGATGTCGCGCTCCTCCAGGGTGCGGAGCACGAACTCCTGCTGCTTGTCCATCTTCAGCTTCCCCATCCTTGCTGGTCAGGCCGCCTTTCCCCGGGTGTCCCCGGAGGCGGTCGGGCACCTGAGCATCACACCACAACACCGTTTCGGGCGCGTTGCGGACCTTGATCGCCCGGCCGACCTCGACCTGAACGCCTTGCGTCCCACAGGTGTACTGCTCTGCAGCCCATCTTGCCTGCTCGCAGCGACATCCGTAATGGCCGGTCCGCTTCCTGCGTGAGCGAGGCCACGTCGATTTAATTTGCATCTCAGATGCAAGTTTTCATACGGTGCCGATCAGTCGAGCCACGAGGAGCCCCGATGCTGTCCGAGCAGTCCGCAGTCACCGTCCGCGCCACGCTTCCCGCCGTCGGCGCCGCGATCGGCGGGATCACCGAGCGCTTCTACGCCCGCCTCTTCGCCGCCCACCCCGAACTGCTGCGCGACCTCTTCAACCGCGGCAACCAGGCCTCCGGCGCCCAGAAGCAGGCCCTCGCCGGTTCCATCGCCGCCTTCGCCACCCAGCTGCTGGAGCACCCGGACCGGCGGCCCGACGCGATGCTCGGCCGGATCGCGCACAAGCACGCCTCCCTCGGGGTGGCGCCCGAGCAGTACCCGGTGGTCCACGAGCACCTCTTCGCCGCGATCGCCGAGGTCCTCGGCGAGGCCGTCACGCCCGAGGTGGCGGCCGCCTGGGACGAGGTGTACTGGCTGATGGCGAACGCGCTGATCGCCGTCGAGAAGCGGCTGTACGAGGAGAGCGGCAGCCGTGGCCTGCGGCCGTGGGAGGTCGTCGAGCGCATCGCCGAGACCGCGGACGTCGTCACCTTCCGGCTGCGGCCGGCAGACGGGGGCCCGGTGGCCGGCTTCCGCGCCGGCCAGTACGTGTCCGTCGCCGCCGCCCTGCCCGACGGGGCCCGCCAGATACGGCAGTACAGCCTCTCCGGGGCCCCGGACCCCGCGCACCGGCAGATCAGCGTCAAGCGCGTGCACGGCGGTGCGGAGCCCGACGGCGAGGTCTCGAACCACCTCCACGCGCGCGTGCGCGAGGGCGACGTCCTCGACCTGTCCGAGCCGTACGGCGACCTGGTGCTCGGCGACACCGGCGACACGCCCCTCCTGCTCGCCTCCGCGGGCATCGGCGTGACCCCGATGGTCGCGATGCTCTCCGCACTCGCGGCCGACGGCCACCGCGCGCCCGTCACGGTCGTCCACGGCGACCGCTCCCCCGCCGAGCACGCCCTGCGCACCGACCACGAGGCCTGCGCCGCCAAACTCCCGGACGCCTCGGTGCACTTCTTCTACGAGCGCGAGGCGGAGCCCGGCACCCGCACCGGCCTGGTCGACCTCACCGGCATCGCCGTACGCCCCGGCACGCGCGCGTACCTGTGCGGCCCGCTGCCCTTCATGCGCGCGGTGCGCACCCAGCTGATCGGAAAGGGCGTGGCTCCGGCCGACATCCACTACGAGGTCTTCGGACCCGACCTCTGGCTGGCGCAGGACTGAGCGGAGGGCCGCGCGAGCCGCTCGCGGGCACCTAACATGCCGCCCATGGCAATGTTCGTGCACCTGACCTCGGCGGCGAACGCGCCCCGTATCCGGCGGTCCGGAATCCGTGCCGTCAGCCACGGACAGGGCGGGGCGCGCGGGGTGTTCTGCTTCCCGGTGCTGCCCTCGTACACCCTCACCCACCAGTGGCTGCGTGAACTGGCGCGTTCCGGCAGCCGGGGAGGGCTCGTGGCGGTCCATGTGCGGCTGGACGACGGCCAGGACGTGCTGGTCGGGCGCTACCCGGACCGGGCGCGGGGCGCCCAGGCGGCCGTCCCCGCGGCCGAGGCGGTGCGCCGGATCGGGGCGCTGGAGGATCCGCGCGGCTGGGAGGTCTTCGTGCCCCGGGCGATCGGGCCGCGCGAGGTGCACCGGATCCGCACCGCGCCGCAGGTGGCGGGATGGCGGTACTGGCCGGACGCGCACGGCGTGTCACCCTGCACCTGCCTGGGTTGCCGGGTGCGCGGCGAGTACGGGTCGCGGCGCCTGCGGGAGCGGATGCCGCATCCTCTGGACGGTCCGCCACCACCGGCGCGGGTGCTGCTCGCGCGGGTCGCGGCGGCCGGGGATCCGGGTGATTCCGCCGCGCTGCGGGCGGCACTGCACTGGTTCGGCACGCGGCGCCGCGGCCCGCTCCCCCGGCTGGCCCACCTCGCCGCCCATCCCGACCCCGGGGTGCGGGAGGACCTGGTGTGGGCCGTCGGCCGCTGGTCCACCCCCGGGGTCGCCGAACTGCTGGAGAGCCTCGCCGACGACCCGCACCCGGACGTCCGGGAGGCGGTGGAGACGATCCGCGGCGACTCCTGACTCCGCTCGCCCGCCGGGCCGGTCCAACCGTCAGCTCGCCCGGCCGCCGGGCCGGTCGAACCGCCGCAGCGACGCAAACGGGGGCGCGGGGTGGTGCACACCCCACGCCCCCTCAGCCACCTGCTGTGATCAGTGGCTGCGGTACGACTGGACGTAGCCGTTCGCGGGCGAGCCCACGCCGGTGACGTCGTCGTAGCCCTTCACCGCGGACAGCGAGCTGTCCTTGCCGAGGCTGCGGACCGAGGTCGCGAGGCCACCGGAGGCGTCCAGGCCGTTCACGAAGTCGATACGGGCCACCGCCAGGCCGGAGCCGGTCGGGTTGTCCGTGACGTCGTGGAACACGCCCTTCTTGCCGTACTTGGCGTAGATCGCCGGGTTGGCGAAGCCGAGCGCCTTGCCGCCGCCCGCCTCCTGGGCCAGCGCCTGGACCGCGGCGATCACCGGGGCGGCCAGCGAGGTGCCGCCGATGCGGTACTCGCTGTACTGCTCGGAGCCGTCCGGGAAGGTCTGGGTCTGGCCGACCAGGAAGCCGGTGTTCGGGTCGGCGATGGCCGCGATGTCCGGGACGACGCGGTTGCCGGCGGCGTTGTTGGCCGTGGCCAGCGCCTTCGGCACGACGCCCTTCTGGTAGTACGGCTGCGGGACGGTCTTGCTGGTGCCGCCGCCCGCGCCCGAGGTGAAGGCGCCGGGGAAGTTCGTCCAGCTCTTGCCGTCGGCCGACAGGGTCGCCTTCTCGGTGCCCCAGCCGGTCTCCCACTGGTACGTGTCGCCCTTGCCGACGGCCAGCGAGGTGCCGCCGACCGCGGTCACCCAGGCCGAGTTGGCGGGGGTGTCGACCTGCTTCGTACCGGACTTGGCGGCCTGGTCGCCGTCGTCACCGGAGGAGAAGTAGAAGCCGATGCCCTGGACCGCGCCCAGCTGGAAGACCTGGTCGTAGGCGGCCGCGAGGTCCGGCGTCTGGGTGGCCTCGATGTCGCCCCAGGAGTTGGAGACGATGTCGGCCAGGTGGTTGTCGACGACCTTGCTGAGCGAGTCGAGCAGATCGTCGTCGTAGCAGGACGCGGCGCCCACGTAGGTGACGTCGGCGTCCGGCGCGACGGCGTGCACGGCCTCGACGTCGAGGGTCTCCTCGCCGTACCAGCCGGCCGCGCCGCACTCCTTGGTCTTCGTGTAGTTCTTCGGCAGCACCTGGTGCAGCTGGCCGGTCTTCCAGGCCGCGTCACCGTTCTTCAGCGCGTACGTGCCCGCGTCGAAGGCGATGGTGGGCGAGGCGTACGCGTCCGTGATGGCGACGCGCACGTGCTTGCCGGTGTAGTCGCCGGCGCCGTAGACGGAGCGCAGCTGCTTGCCGGTGTAGCCCTTGATCGCGTACGGGATCTTCTGGCCGTAGGCGTCCGGGAGGCTGGTGGCGATCTTCGAGCCGTAGTACGAGGAGAACGGCCCGGAGTTCTTGAACACGGCGTCCGGGGGCGGCAGCTGGTCGTCGTGGTTCGACTTGTGCGGCGCGGTGTCCAGGCCGGTGACGGTGAGGACGGCACCCTTCAGACCGGCCGGCACGGACGCGGACTTCGCGGGAGCGCGGTAGGTCTTCCCGCCCTTGGTGAAGTTGTGCAGCTGGGTGCCGAACGCCTTCTCCGCCGCGGAGACGTCACCGGAGACGGCGACGTAGTGCGCGGTGACCTCGGTGACCTGCAGTCCGGCCGACTTCAGCCAGGACTTGACGGCGGCCACCTGGGCCTTGGTGGCCCCGAAGCGGGCCTGCGCCTTCTTGGGGCTCAGGTACTTGCGGTACAGCGGCGAGCTGGGGTCGGACACGGCCTTGGCGTAGGCGGCGAGTCCGGCCCGGTCCTGGCCGGCCAGGTAGACCCGGGCCTTGACCTGGGCACTGTCGGCGGTGGAGCCCTTGTCCGCCTTGGCCGTGGCCCACGCGGGCTTGGTGCCCGCGAGCGCGTCACGGGACGGGGTGTCCGTGGCGTGCGCCGCGGGTATGCCGAGCGCCAGAGCACCGGCGATCATGGGCAGTGTCGCTGCCATGCTCACACCGGCGCGCGCCTTGGCACGGTTGGATCTCATAGAACCCCCTGCGATGCGATTCGCATGCATGTAGTGGTCGGAACGTCGTGGATCCGGGCGCGGGCCCGCGGCGGCGTCGACCCGCGAATGGATCACACGATGGGGGCCACTCTCTCGATGAACCGTTCATGCCAGGGGAACGCAAAGGTCAAGAGAAACCCAAGGAACATTCAGGTGGGGCGATTTGACGCTTTCGTCCTGACGGAGGTGTTACGAACGGGCTTGCGCGCCGCGTTCTTTGAGCATGCCCGCCATCAGCTCGATCTCCGACTGCTGCGCGTCGACCATGCCCTGCGCGAGTCTCTTCTCCACGCCGACGCTGCACTTGGCGGCACATCCCTCGGCCATGTGGATGCCGCCCTTGTGATGGTCCGTCATCAGCTGCAGATAGAAGATCTCCGCCTGCTTCCCGCTCAGCGACTGGAGCTTCTTCATCTCGGTGTTGGTCGCCATGCCCGGCATCAGCGCGCCGTCCTTGCCGGAGGCCATGTCGCCCATGCCCATCCAGGTCATCGGCGGCTCGGCCGACACCTTCGGCAGCTCCCACAGATCCAGCCAGCCGAGCAGCATCCCGCGCTGGTTGGCCTGCGTCTGCGCGATGTCGTAGGCGAGGCGCCGGACCTCCTCGTTCTTCGTGCGGTCCCGCACGATGTACGACATCTCGACGGCCTGCTGGTGGTGGACGGCCATGTCCCGCGCGAACCCGGCGTCGGCGGACTCGGCCGTGGGCGTCTTCGGGCCCGATCCGCCGCCGTCCTCGGCGACCGCGTACGTGATCGCCCCGGCCGCGACGAGCGCCGCCGCCGCGGCGCCCGTCATCCAGCCGATGTGCTGCCGCCTCACTTCATGACCCCGCCGGTGCACGAGGCGCCCGGCTCGGGCGTCTGCTGGCCCTGCACATAGGCGGCGAAGAACTTGTCCACCTCGGGGTCGTTCGCGCTCTTCACGGTCACCTGGTGGCCCCACGCCGACAGGATCAGCGGGGCGGCCTGGTTCTCGTACGGGCTCATCAGCGAGTACGGCGTCTTCTTCACCTTGGCCGCGAGTGCGTCGACGTCCGTCTTGGCCGCCTTGCTCGTGTAGGTCACCCAGACCGCGCCGTGCTCCAGCGCGTGCACGGCGTTCTCGTCCTGCACCGGCTTGGTGTAGACGTCGCCGTTGCAGTTGAGCCACACCGGGTTGTGGTTGCCGCCGACCGGCGGGTGCATCGGGTACGACACCCTGGTCGTCACATGGGTCCGCGACAGCTTGCCGGACCAGGTCTTCACCCCGTCCTTGCCGGTCGTGAAGTGCCCGGAGTCCCCGGAGTCCTTGGCGTCGCCGCTCACGGTCGAGTCCTTCTTGCCCGACTGGGAGTTCACCAGGACCACGCCGCCGACGACGAGACCGGCGACGACCACGACGCTGGCCGCGACGACGAGCACCCGGTTGCGGCGCTCGCGGGCACGCTCGGTGCGCCGCATCTCTTCTATGCGCGCCTTGCGCGCGGCGCTGCTGCTGTTCTTCGCGGAACCCATGAGGACAGTCCTTCTGGGGAAAGGGACGTGAGGGTGGGGCTCGCTGATCGTAGTGGGCGCGCCGCCCCGTGCCGTAGGGAGGGCAGGGCAGCCGGGACAAATTTGAACCCCGGATGCGCATTACTTACCCTCGCGGTATGCGGCTGCTGCGCTCCACCGACCTGGCCCTGCGGGTCCTGATGCGGCTCGCCGTCGCCGGCTCCGCCAGCCCCACGACGCGCCAGGTCGCCCAGGACATGGACGTGCCCTACACGCACGCCGCGAAGGTCGTGGCGGAACTCCAGCACCTCGGTCTGGTCGACGCCCGCCGCGGCCGGGGCGGCGGACTCACCCTCACCGAACAGGGCCGTGGCGCGTCCGTGGGTGCGATCGTCCGCACCTTCGAGGGCGAGGGCGACGTGGTCGACTGCGAGGGCACGACCCCCTGCCCCCTCGTCTCGGCCTGCCGCCTGCGGGGCGCTCTGCGCCGGGCCCAGGAGGCGTTCTTCGCGACGCTGGACCCGGTGACGGTGCGGGAGATCGTGGCGGATCCGACGGGCCCCCTGCTGCTGGGCATCTCCAGGGGACCGCAGGACGGCTGAGGGCCCGTTCCCGGCGCACGGCCGGCTGTCCCAAAAGGTCCTTGATCGACGTCGGCGGCCTGCTGAAGGGTGGAAGACCTCCGTCCGGCTCGACAAGGGGGTACGCATGAAGATCCTGATCTCCGGCGCGAGCGTCGCGGGGCCCGCCCTGGCATGGTTCCTGCACCGCGACGGCCATGAGGTGACCGTCGTCGAACGCGCCCCGGCCCTGCGCGACAGCGGCTACGCCATCGACTTCCGGGGACCGGCCCTCGATGTGCTTCGGGAACTGGGCATCCTCGCCCGGGTCCGCGCGCACGCGACCGGGACGACCGGCACCGATCTCCTGGACCCCTACGGCAACCGCACCGGCGAGCTGCCGGCCGAGGTGTTCGGCGGCGAGCTGGAGGTGCCCAAGCGCGAGCTGACCCGCATCCTCCACGAGCGCACGGCACAGACGGTGCGCTACGTCTTCGACGACTCCATCGACCGCATCGACCAGGACGCGAACGGCGTCCGGGTCGGCTTCGAGCGGACCGAGCCGGACACCTACGACCTGGTGGTCGGCGCCGACGGCATCTACTCCGTGGTACGCCGCCTGGTCTTCGCCCCGCACTCCGAGGTGATCCGGCACCTCGGCCTGTCGGGCGCCGGCTTCAGCACGGCCAACCGTCTCGGCCTGGACCACCGGGGAGCGCTGTGGCAGACCCCCGGACGGGCGGTCTACATGTTCAGCGCGGCGGACCCGGAGCGGGCGTCCGTCAGCCTGTCCTTCGCCAGCGACTCCCCCGCGCTCGACCTGCTGGACCGGGCGGAACAGGAGCGCGTGACCCGCGAGCGGCTGGCCGGGGCCGGCTGGCTCGTACCCCGTCTCCTGGAGGACATGTCCGCCGCTACCGACTTCTACTTCTCCTCAGCCTGCCAGGTGCACCTGGACCGCTGGTCCGAGGGCCGTGTGGTCCTGCTGGGCGACGCCGGCCAGTGCGCCGCCCCGACCTCCGGCATGGGCACCTCCCAGGCCCTGGTCGGCGCCCACACCCTCGCCCGCCACCTCGCCGCCTGCGGCGACGACCACGGCAAGGCCTTCGCGGCCTACGAGCAGGAACTGCGCCCGTACGTGAGCGAGAACCAGCGGATCGGCCGCGAGGGAGCACGCCGCTTCGGCGCGTGAGCACCCCACCGCGACCGGTCGCCCTCACCTCTTCTCCGGCTCGCCGGCGGGGGGCTCGGCCGCTCGCCGACGCGGTTGCCGTCGGAATCCAGGAGGCCGGTGCCGGTCATGCCGGGCTCGTACGGAGCCGGGTGCACGTCGAAGCCGAGCGAGTCGGGTGGGTGGGCGAGCGGGGGTCCAGGGGGCGGAGCCCCCTGGGTCAGCGGTGCAGCGCCCCGGACTGCTCGGGCACGTGCGTGGCGACGATGCGCTCCCGGCCCGCCACCGGAGCCTCCCGCCGCCGGTCCACCCCGTACGCCACGCCCGCCACCCCGAGGCCCAGCACGGCCAGCGCCGCTCCGGCCACCGCGGGCGACGTCACGCCGAAGCCCGCGGCCAGGGCCAGGCCGCCGATCCAGGCGCCGCCGGCGTTCGCCAGGTTGAACGCCGCCTGGTTGGCCGAGGAGGCCAGGGAGGGGCCCGCGGAGGCCTTCTCCATGACCATCAGCTGGAGCGGGGAGCCGGTGACGAACGCCGCCATGCCGAGCAGGGCCACCGCCAGGGCCGCGCTCCACTCGGCCCGCATCAGGAGGGGGAAGAGCAGCAGGACGACCCCCAGCGAGGCCAGGCCGCCGAAGAGGGTGCCCCGCATGGAGTGGTCGGCCAGCCGTCCGCCCAGCAGGTTCCCCGCCGTCGCGCCGACGCCGAACAGGGCGAGCAGCAGGGTCACGCTGGACTCGGCGAAGCCCGCGGAGTCCGTCAGCATCGGGGTGACGTAGCTGTAGGCGGCGAAGAGGGCACCGAAACCCGCCACCGTCGTGCCCAGCGCCAGCCAGACCGGCAGGGACCGCAGGGCGGCCAGTTCGCCGCGCAGGCCGGTCGCGGGGGCGTGGGAGTGGTCGTGCGGGATCAGGAGGACGAGGGAGGCTATCGCGGCGAGGCCGATCGCGCTGACGCCGAGGAAGGTGGCGCGCCAGCCGAGGTGCTGGCCGATCAGCGTGGCGACCGGGACCCCTGCGATGTTGGCGACGGTCAGGCCGAGGAACATCAGGGACACGGAGCGGGCCTTGCGCTCCGGCGCGACCATGTTCGTGGCGACGACCGCGCCGACGCCGAAGAAGGCGCCGTGCGGCAGACCGCTGAGGAAGCGGGCGGCCAGCAGCCAGTCGTAGCCCGGGGCGAGCGCGGAGAGCGCGTTGCCCACCACGAACAGGGCCATCAGGCCGATCAGGACCGTGCGGCGGGACATCCGCGCGGTGACGGCGGCCAGCAGCGGGGCGCCGATGACGACGCCCAGCGCGTACGCCGACACCAGGTGCCCGGCGGTGGGGATGGAGACGTGCAGGTCGTCCGCGACGTCGGGCAGCAGGCCCATCATCACGAACTCGGTCGTACCGATACCGAAAGCGCCGACGGCCAGGGCGAGCAGGGCCAGGGGCATGAAGGGCCTGTGCCTTTCAGGGGAGAGGGATCCGTGTTCCGTCCAGTTTATGTTCAGCTGCGGAACAAAGTCTCCCGGGCCCAGTATTCCGGCCGGTTACGAGGGCGTGTCCAGCTTCACACGGGCGGCCACCGGCAGATGGTCGCTGTTGGTGCGCGGCAGGGTCCAGGAGCTCTCCGGCTCGACACCCTTCACCATGATCTGGTCGATCCGCGCCATCGGGAACGACGCCGGCCAGCTGAACCCGAAGCCGCTGCCCGCCGCGCCCTGCGTGGAACGCATCTGCGAGGTGACGGCGTTGAGCGAACGGTCGTTCATCGTGCCGTTCAGGTCGCCGAGCAGCACGACCCGCTTCAGCGTCTCGTCGGCGATCGCCTCGCCGAGGGCGTCGGCGCTCTTGTCCCGCTGCCGGGCGGTGAACCCTGCCTCCACCTTCACCCGCACCGAGGGCATGTGGGCGACGTAGACCGCGAGCGGGCCCTTGGAGGTGGCCACGGTCGCCCGCATCGCGCGCTCCCAGCCGAGCTTGATGTCGACGGCCCTGACGTCGGTCATCGGGTACTTGCTCCAGAGGCCGACCGTGCCGACGACCGCGTGGTGCGGGTACGTCGGGGCGAGCGCCTTCTCGTACACCGGCACGGCGGAGGCGGGCAGCTCCTCCAGGGCCAGCACGTCCGCGCCGGAGGAGGCGACGTCGCGGGCGGTCGCGGCCGGGGCGGGGTTGTCGGCGTTGACGTTGTGGGTGGCCACCATGAGGTCACCGCCGGGGCCCGTCTTGTCGGTGAGAAGCCCGCCGAAGAGGTTCAGCCACACGATGGCCGGAAGGAGCACGGCGATCAGGGCGGTGGCCGACTTGCGGATCACGCCGAGGACCACCAGCACCGGGATGAGCAGGCCCAGCCAGGGCAGAAACGTCTCGGTGAGGGAGCCGAGGTTGCCGATCGTGTTGGGCATGCGCGAGTGGATCAGCATCACCAGGGCGAGCAGCAGCGCGAGGACGGCGAGGACGATGCCCCGGCGCCAGATGCGTGGATCGCCGCGCCAGCCGTGGAGCAGGCGGTGCATCAGGCGCCGGAGCCGGGTTCCCGGTCGCTCGGGCCCCGAGCCGCCGTTGTCCGTCTCCGTCATGTACGCCTGCTGCGCCATACCGTCTGCCTCACTGCCTGCCGTGCCCACCGTCGTTCCCCCGCGCTCTACCGACCCTAGGGGATGATCGGGTCCGTTCCTGCCGTCCCATGACGGCCGTACGGAAGACGAGGACGAACGGGGCGGGGCCGGGGGTTCCGGTAACCCCCGGACGGGCCCGTTCTGTGACGAAACGTGCACATGAGTGCTACGAGGATGTTGAGCTGACGGGTCGTAGGCCTTTCAGGACCGTGTCGACGATCTCCTCGGCCAGCCCCTCGGGCAGATCGGCCTCGGGACGCATGACGGACCGGACGAGCATGGGGCCGACGAACATGTCGTTGGCCAGCGCCAGATCGATGTCGGCCCGCAGTTCGCCGTTCAACTGTCCTCGGCGGAGCACTTCGAGGCCGAGGTCGCGCCGGGGCTGTATGACGTTGGCGTGGTACGCCGTCCAGATCTTGGGGCTGCTCTTCATCTGGGCGTACACGTTGTGCAGGATCGCCGAGGAACGGCTGAGCAGGCCCCGCTGGCGCAGGGCCTCGAGCAGGACGACGAGGTCGTCGCGCATGGAGGTGCCGGGGAGTTCGGGGTCGGGAGGCTCGGCGGCGCGCATGACGTCGACGAACAGCTCCTCCTTGCCGCTCCAGCGGCGGTAGATGGTGGCCTTGCCGACCCCGGCCGTGCGTGCGACGCGCTCGATGGAGAGTTCGGCAAGGGGTACGCCTTCCTCCAGGAGCTTCATCACCCCCTCCAGGATGGCGCGTTCCACTGCCTCGCTGCGCGGGCGCCCCCTGACGGGACCGTCCGGCCGCGGCCGGCTCTCGGCAAGGCTCACTCGTCCGTCCTTTCACTGTGCTGCGGGAATTCTCCCGCAGCAGCCTCCTTCCCCCGTGGATTCGCCGAACGCTTTGTCAGTCGCCGGCCGCGACCAACTCCGGTTCCTTCTTGTCCTCCTGGTCGGCCGGCTGCCTGCCCGGCAGGAACAGGGCCGTCACCACGGCGCCGATCACCGCGACACCCGCACCGCACAGGGCGGTGACGTGCATGGCGTGCAGGAAGGCGTCGTTGGCGGGGCCGACGAGGGCCTTGCCCTGCGCCCCGAGCCTGCCGGCGACACCGAGGGTGGCCTCGATGGACTCGCCGGCCGTCTCCCTGAGGCCGGGCGGCAGCAGGCCGAGCTTGCCCTCGATGCCGTTGCGGTACGAGGTGGAGAGCACCGATCCGAGGACGGCGATACCGAGGGCGCCGCCGACCTGGCGGAAGGTGTTGCTGAGCGCCGAGGCCGAACCGGCCTTCTCGCGCGGCAGGGCCTGCATGATCACGACCGAGGCCGGCGTCATGATGTGGGCCATGCCGACGCCCATGAAGAAGAAGATGGTCTCCAGCAGCCAGATCGGCGTGTCGGCCTTCAGGGTGGCGAACGCGGCCAGCGTCGCCGCGATCAGCACCAGGCCGGCGGTGGTCGTGGCCTTGTTGCCGAACCGCTCCACCACCAGGCGGGCGCGCGGCGCGAAGAACATCTGCGCGGCGGCCAGCGGCAGCATCAGCAGACCGGACTGCAGCGGGGAGTAACCGCGCACGCTCTGCGTGTAGAAGACCGAGAAGAAGGTGACACCCATCAGCGCGAAGAAGACCAGCGCGATGGCGGCCATGGCGGCCGAGAACACCTTGTTCTTGAAGTAGGTCACGTCCAGGGACGGGTGGTTGCTGCGCTTCTCGAAGACGACGAAGCCGGCCAGGACGACCAGACCGGCGGCGATGGTCGCCAGCACCTTGGCGTCGGTGAAGTCGGCCAGCTCACCGCCCTTGATGATGCCGTAGACCAGCAGGACCAGACCGACGACCGACAGGACGACGCCGACGGGGTCGAGGCGTCCCGGCCTGGGGTCGCGCGAGTCGGGCACCAGCCACAGCATCAGGGCAAGCGCGATGATCACGATCGGTACGTTGATGAGGAAGACCGAGCCCCACCAGAAGTGGTCCAGGAGCGCACCGCCGGTGATCGGGCCGATCGCGATGGCGAGGCCGACGCCGCCGGCCCAGATGCCGATGGCCTTGGGCTGCTCCTTGCGCTCGAAGACGTTCATCAGCACGGCGAGCGTGGCGGGCATCACGAACGCGGCACCGAGGGCCATCAGGGCGCGGTAGGCGATCAGCTGGTCCGGCGTGCCGGACTCGGCGGCCAGGGCCGAGCCGATGCCGAACACGACGATGCCGCCGAGCAGCACCTTCTTGCGGCCCAGGCGGTCGCCCACCAGACCCGCGGTGAACAGCAGGCCGGCGAAGACGAGGGTGTAGGCGTTGATCGCCCACTCGATCTGGCTCTGGGTGGCGCCGAGGCCGGTGGGCGCCGGGCTCGAGATGGTCTTGATGGCAACGTTCAGGATCGAGTTGTCGAGCACGACGATGATCAGGCTGAGCATCAGCACGCCGAGGATCGCCCAGCGGCGGCGGTGCACCGCCTCGGGTATCCGGGAGGCAGGGACGGATGTTGTCATGCGTCCGAGCCTACGGTCATTCCAATACGGCACCGTCTCGTATCTGAATTCCTTTACCGAGGCCTTACACAGCGGGCCGACAGCACCGCGGGGATCACATGAGGGTCCCCTGGCCCTGACTGGCACGAGGTGCCACCATGGAGACGATCCGGGGACGCCGTCAGGGCGCCTCGAGATGACTGAAGGAGCCGTTGCCATGACGCAGCTTTCGGCTGCCCAGAACAAGCCTTCCGACGGCAGCAAGGCGCTGTACGGGGGGAAGGGCACCCGCCGCATCACCGTCCGCGAGATCGCCCTCGCCAAGGAGCGGGGCGAGAAGTGGCCCATGCTCACCGCCTACGACGCGATGACCGCGTCCGTCTTCGACGAGGCCGGGATCCCGGTCATCCTGGTCGGCGACTCGGCGGGCAACTGCCACCTCGGGTACGAGACGACCGTGCCCGTCACCCTCGACGAGATGACCATGCTGTCCGCGGCGGTCGTACGCGGCACGCAGCGCTCCCTGATCGTCGGCGACCTGCCCTTCGGCTCCTACCAGGAGGGTCCGGTGCAGGCGCTGCGCTCGGCGACCCGGCTGGTGAAGGAGGCCGGGGTCGGCGCGGTCAAGCTGGAGGGCGGCGAGCGGTCGCACGAGCAGATCCGGCTGCTGGTGGAGTCCGGCATCCCGGTCATGGCCCACATCGGGCTGACCCCGCAGTCCGTCAACGCGATGGGCTACCGCGTGCAGGGGCGCGGCGAGGAGGCGGCGCAGCAGCTGCTGCGGGACGCGAAGGCGGTGCAGGACGCGGGCGCGTTCGCGGTCGTCCTGGAGCTGGTCCCTGCGGAGCTGGCGGCCGAGGTGACGCGCGTGCTGCACATCCCCACCGTCGGTATCGGCGCGGGGCCGGAGACCGACGCGCAGGTCCTGGTCTGGACGGACATGCTGGGGCTGACCTCCGGCCGGGTGCCGAAGTTCGTCAAGAAGTACGCGAACCTGCGTGAGGTCATGGGGAACGCGGTGAGGGAGTTCGCGGAGGACGTCGTCGGCGGGACGTTCCCGCTGGAGGAGCACTCCGTCCACTAGTCCACAGCGGCAACACCCGGGCAGCCCGCCGATCGTCCCCCATCGGCGGGCTGTCCCCTTTCTGCGCCTGCACCGGCGCCGCTCTCGCGGAGGTGATTGCTCGCCGTCGTGGTTGCCCGGTCGACGGTTGCGGTGGCCGTCGGCAAGTTGTCGGTGGCTGTAGGCGCCCTGTCGGTGGTTTGTCGGTGGGCCCTGACACTGTCTTCCGCATGACGCGAATCGAACACGACCCCGTCGGCGGAAGCCACGCCGTGACGGTACGGGGACTGGTCAAGCACTACGGCGAGACCAAGGCGCTGGACGGTGTCGACCTCGACGTGCGGGAGGGCACCGTGATGGGGGTGCTCGGGCCCAACGGCGCCGGAAAGACCACTCTCGTACGGATCCTGTCCACCTTGATCACTCCGGACGCCGGGCAGGCCACCGTGGCCGGATACGACGTGGTGCGCCAGCCCCGGCAGCTGCGCCGGGTGATAGGCCTCACCGGGCAGTACGCCTCGGTGGACGAGAAGCTGCCCGGCTGGGAGAACCTGTACATGATCGGGCGGCTGCTGGACCTGTCCCGCAAGGACGCCCGCACCCGCGCCGACGAACTGCTGGAGCGGTTCTCGCTGACGGAGGCCGCCCGGCGCCCGGCGAGCACCTACTCCGGCGGTATGCGGCGCCGCCTCGACCTCGCCGCCTCGATGATCGGCCGCCCGGCGGTCCTGTACCTCGACGAGCCGACCACCGGACTCGACCCGCGCACCCGCAACGAGGTGTGGGACGAGGTCAAGACGATGGTCGGCGAGGGGGTCACCGTGCTGCTCACCACCCAGTACATGGAGGAGGCCGAGCAGCTCGCCTCCGAGCTGACCGTCGTGGACCGCGGCAAGGTCATCGCGAACGGCGCCATCGAGGAGCTGAAGGCCAAGGTCGGCGGGCGCACGCTGCGGGTCCGTCCGGTGGATGCGCTCCAGCTGTCCCCGCTCGCCCAGATGCTCGACGAGCTGGGCATCACCGGGCTCGCGACCACCACGGTCGACCGCGAGAGCGGCACCCTGCTGGTGCCGATCCTCAGCGACGAGCAGCTGACCGCCGTGGTCGGCGCCGTCACCGCGCGTGGCATCACGATCTCCTCCATCACCACCGAACTGCCCAGCCTGGACGAGGTGTTCCTGTCCCTCACCGGCCACCGCGCCAGTGCCGGACAGGACACCACGCCCGTCGAGTCCCGCGAGGAGGTCGCCGCATGAGCGTCGCCACCGCCACTGCCCCCACCGCCGGCGCCGCCGACGTCCGCATCCCGCTGCGCGGGCATCTGCGGCACACCGGCGCGCTCATCCGCCGCAACCTGCTGTGGATCCGCCAGGACCCCGAGTCGATGTTCGACGCCCTGCTGATGCCGGTCGTCTTCACGCTGCTGTTCGTGTACGTCTTCGGCGGCTCGATCGGGCAGGCCCTGGGCGGCGGTCAGGACCGGTACGTGCAGTACGTCATCCCCGGCATGCTGGCGATGATGAGCATGACGATGTCGCAGGGCGTCGGCACCGGCTTCAGCCAGGACTTCAACAGCGGTGTCATGGACCGCTTCCGGTCCCTGCCGATCGGGCGCGGCTCGGTGCTGTTCGCGAAGATCGCGGTGGAGCTGGCCCGGATGCTGTTCGCCACGGCCATCCTGATGGTCGTCGCCGTCCTGGTCGGTTTCCACATCACCAGCTGGCCCGGCCTGCTCGCGGCCGTGGGCCTGTCCACGCTGTTCGCCTCGTCGATCATGTGGGTGTTCCTCACCCTGGGCGTCGTCCTGAAGAACGCCCAGTCGGTGCAGGCGATGGGCTTCCTGGTGCTGTTCCCGCTCCAGTTCGGCTCGTCGATCTTCGCCCCGACCAAGTCGATGCCGCACTGGCTGCAGCACTTCACCGACTACAACCCGCTGTCCACGCTCGCGGACGCGGCGCGCGGCCTGATGACCGGCGGCCCGGTCGCACACGACCTGTGGGTGACGGCGGGCTGGTCGGTCGCGATCACCGCGGTGATGGCACCGGTCGCGATCCACAAGTTCCGCACCAAGGCCTGAGGTCCGGCGGCTCAGACCAGGGCGGTGGCCTCCTCGAGGGAGAGGCCACCGCCCTCGGCGTACGCGGCCTCGTACGCGGGTCCGTCGAGCGTCTCCCGGATCCGGGCCTCGGTCAGGTCGTGCACCCGCCGCTCGACGCTGGAGGAGACGTGCCCGGCCGGCAGCAGGGCGTCGGCCGCGGCCAGACAGCGGGCGGCGTCCGCGGCGCCGGTCTCGCCGTCGCGGCCGGCCAGGGCCATCGCCGCCACGGTGAGGCAGATGGAGTGCAGATGCGGGGTGATGACCCTGGACAGCGGGTCGGCGGCGAGCCGCAGGGCCCGCCGGACGGCGGCCAGGGCCTCCTCGCCACGGCGGTCGAGAGCGTCCAGCCAGGCCTCCTGGCCGAGGATCATGGCGTCGAAGACGACGAAATGCGCGATCCTGAACTCCTCGCGCAGCAGCCGGAGCTGGTCGCGCGCCTCGGCGATGCGGTCGGTCAGGCCGAGCCAGCAGGCGAGGAAGAGCCGGGCGGCGGGCATCGCCTCGTTGTGGGAGCCGTCCTGGCCCGCGATGACGTCGCGCAGCAGCCGCTCGCCGCGTTCCATGTCGCCCGCCTCCATGAGCACGCTGCCCAGCCGGGCGTTGAGCACGGCCGTCTGGGCGCGGGCCCCGAGCCGTTCGGCGTGCTCGACGGCCGCCGAGTAGTCGGTGGCGGCCTGCTCGTAGGCGCCCTTGCGTTCGTGGGCCTCACCGCGGGCGGACAGCGCCTCGGCGATGCCCCACTCGTCACCGAGACGGCGGTAGATCTCCAGCGCCTCCTCGGCGTCGCGGACGGCGTCCCCCGCCCAGACGGTGCGGTTGGCGAGGAGGTTGGCGCGCGTCTGCAGGGCGCCGGCCAGCTCCCAGTCGTAGCCGGGGGTGTCCCGGCAGGTCCGGACGGTGGCGTCGACGACCGAGTTCAGGCGCTCCACACCGCCGGTCAGCATCTCGGCGTAGAACCAGAGCATGCCCGGGGCCCGGCAGGTCTGCGGCATGCCGGGCTCGTAGACCTGGGTGACGACCCGTAGCTTGGCCTGCGCCTCGGGGGTCTGCCAGGCCTCCATCTCGGTGTCCATGCAGGCGAGATGGGCGAGGTGGACACCGCGCCGGGCCTCGGCGAGGAATTCGCCGGTGAACGGGGGCGGGACGTCGGTGCAGCGCTGCCACACCGGGCGGGCGTGGCGCACCGGCTCGGTGAACGGGTCGGGGCCGAGCGCCATGACCTCCTGGCACCAGGTACGGGCCTCGATGCGCTGGTCGCGCATCTGCCAGAACCAGATCAGGGACAGCACCAGGCTGAGCCCCTCCTGCTCGTCGCCGACGGCCACGGCATGCCGGAAGGCGGTGCGCAGGTTCTCGTACTCCAGCTGAAGCCGGTCGATGGCGGTGCGCTGTGCCTGGCCGCGCAGCAACGGGTCCGTGGTGCGCGCGAGTTCGCGGTAGTACGTCAGGTGGGCGCGCTCGGCGTCGGCCCGGCGCCCGGTCTCGGCCAGCCGTTCGGCCGCGTACTCGGCGACGGTCTCCAGCAGCCGGTAGCGCATGCCGCCCTCGGCCCCTGTGCCTGGTGGCGGCGCGGCCACGACCAGGGACTTGTCGACCAGGGAGGCGAGCGCGTCCAGGGCGGCCGGGCCGCACACGGCCTCGGCGGCGGCCAGGTCGCAGCCGCCCGCGAAGACCGACAGGCGTGAGAGGACCTCCCGTTCCTCCTCGTCCAGCAGGTCCCAGGACCAGTCCACGACGGCGCGCAGGGTCTGCTGGCGGGGCAGCACGGTGCGGCTGCCGCCCCGCAGCAGCCGGAAGCGGTCGTCGAGCCGGTCGGCTATCTGGCGGGGCGTGAGCACACGCAGCCGGGCGGCCGCCAGCTCGATCGCGAGGGGCAGTCCGTCGAGCCGGCGGCAGATCTCGGCACACGCCTCGGGGTCGTCCGCGACCCGGAATCCGGGGCGGGCCGCGGCGCCGCGGTCGGTGAGCAGCCGCAGCGCGACCGGCTCGGGCAGCGGATCCACGGGCCGCACCAGTTCTCCGGGCACCCCGAGGGGTTCGCGGCTGGTGGCCAGCACGGTCAGCTCCGGGCAGCGGGCCAGCAGGCGCTGTGCCAGCCGGGCGGCGGCCTCGACGACGTGCTCGCAGTTGTCGAGGACGATCAGCATCCGGCGCCGGCCGCAGTGCTCCACGAGCCGCTCGACCGGGTCTCCGACGCGGTCGGCGGCGGCGCGGATGGTCTCGACGCCGGCACCGTGCAGCACGGTCTCGCGGGCGCCGATGGCGGTCAGCACGGCCTGCGGTACGGCGTCCGGGTCGTCCACGGGGGCCAGCTCCGCCAGCCACACCCCGTCCCGGACGGTGTGCCGTACGGCCTCGGCGGCCTCCTGGGACAGCCGGGTCTTGCCGGCTCCGCCGGGCCCGAGCAGGGTGACGAGCCGGGCCGCCGCGAGGTCGGCACCGATGGCCGTGATGTCGGCCTCACGGCCGACGAAGGAGGTGAGCCGGGCGGGCAGGTTGCCGGGCACCGCCGGGGCGGCGGGTGCCGGCGGCCCGGCGGTATCGGTCAGCAACCCGGTGTGCAGCGCGCGCAGTTCGGGTCCCGGGTCGGAGCCGAGCCGGTCCGCGAGGAGCTGTCGTACGTCCTCGTAGGCGGCCAGCGCCTCGGCGGGCCGGCCGGCGTCGCGCAGGGCCCGCAGCCGCAGGGCCTGGAGCGGTTCGTCCAGGGGGTGGCCGTCGCACAGGGCGGTCAGCTCGGGCAGGGACTGCTCGGCGTGGCCGAGGGCGAGGGCGGCGGTGTGCCGGGCGCGCAGCGCGTCCAGCCGGCGGGTCTCCCAGCGGGCCACCTCGGCGGTGCGGTCGGGCAGATCGGCGAGGGCGGGTCCGTGCCACAGCGCGAGCGCGTCGTCCAGGACGGCGGCCGCCTTGTCCGGGTCACCGTCGCGCAGGGCGCTCAGGCCCCCGCCGGTCAGCCGGTCGAACCGGTGCACGTCGATGTCGTCCGAGGTGGCCGTGAGCCGGTAGCCGCCCTCGGCGGAGGCGACGGTGTCGGCGCCGAGGGCCCGGCGCAGCCGGCCGACCAGTGCCTGCAGGGCACCGGCCGCGTCGGCGGGCGGGTCGGCGCCCCACACCTCGTCCACCAGCACGCCCGCGGGCACGGTCCGCCCGGCACGCAGTGCGAGGACGGTGAGCAGGGCACGCAGCCGCGCTCCGCCGACCGGAACGGCCGTGCCGTCGGGGCGGAACGCCTGGGTGGGGCCGAGGAGGCGATAGCGCACGGGGTCCATTGTCCCTGGAGCCGTCAGGACCGGTCACCGGGTTCGCGCGGTGTGCCGCCGGGGACCTGCGGGGCCGCCGGGGGACCGCCGGCCTCGTCGTGCACCGGGACGGGCCTGCGGCAGCACTCCGTCCGCCGGTTCTGGTGGAACACCGTCGTCATCGGCATCCCCCCAGCTTCCGGGAACCACCCGCCGACCGCGAGACGTTTTCCCGGCGGGCCCGCGCCGGGTACGGTCGGGCTCCCCGGCCGTCCACGCCCCACAGGAGCCCGCCCCATGACCACCGCCACAACCCGCCGCGGCGAACGCCGGGTCAGTCCCGTCTTCGCCGGGATCCTCGCCGTGACGGCGGTGACCGGCTGGGCCACCTGGACGGGGTTCGCCGCGCAGCCCGGCATCGCGGTGTTCCTGTTCGTCACGGCGGCCTGGGTCGTCTCCCTGTGCCTGCACGAGTACGCGCACGCGCGCACCGCCCTGCACAGCGGCGACATCACGGTCGGCGCGAAGGGCTACCTCACGCTCAACCCGCTGAAGTACACGCACGCGCTGCTGAGCATCGTGCTGCCGGTGCTGTTCGTGATCATGGGCGGGATCGGTCTGCCGGGCGGCGCGGTGTTCATCGAGCGCAGCCGCATCCGGGGCCGCTGGCGGCACAGCCTGATCTCGGCGGCGGGCCCGCTGACGAACGTGCTGTTCGCGGCGGTGTGCACCGCGCCCTTCTGGCTGCACGCCCTGGACGGCGTGCCGCTCCACTTCCGGTATGCGCTGGCGTTCCTCGCACTGCTCCAGGTGACGGCGGCGATCCTGAACTTCCTGCCGGTGCCGGGCCTGGACGGCTACGGCGTGATCGAGCCGTGGCTGTCGTACAACGTGAAGCGGCAGGTCGAGCCGTTCGCGCCGTTCGGGCTGCTGTTCGTGTTCGCGCTGCTGTGGGTGCCGTCGGTCAACAACGTGTTCTTCGACGCGATCGACGCGATCCTGCGCGGCCTGGGCGTCGACGACTTCTCCCGGGCCTGCGGCTACGAGCTGTACCGCTTCTGGCGCGGCACCCCGGAGGTCTGCACGATCAGCCCGTGACGGACTTGCCCGGTCCCTCGGCGGACCGTCCGCGCTTGATGTAGTACCAGGTCATGTTGGACGACAGGCCCGCCAGCAGCACCCAGACGATCCCCAGCCAGCTGCCCTGGACGAACGAGACGACCGCCGCGGCGACGGCGAGGACGCAGACGACGAGCGTGTACAGAGCGAGTCGCCGGGTCCGGGTGGGCGGGGGCGAGAGGTGCATGGGGGTCGGCTCCTTGCGGGGGACACTGCTACGACGACCAGTGTCCCCCATCGGTCCCTTCACCTCTCACGTCGGCTCACACGTCGGTGACGCGGAGCCCGGCGTGTGCCTTGTAGCGGCGGTTGACGGAGATCAGGTTCGCGACCAGGGACTCGACCTGGTGGGCGTTGCGCAGCCGGCCGGCGAAGACGCCGCGCATGCCGGGGATGCGCCCGGCCAGCGCCTGCACGATCTCCACGTCGGCGCGCACCTCGCCCAGCACCATCACATCGGTGTCGATCTGCTCGATCTCCGGGTCCTGGAGCAGGACGGCCGACAGGTGGTGGAAGGCGGCGGTGACCCGGGAGTCCGGCAGCAGGGCGGCGGCCTGCTGGGCGGCGCTGCCCTCCTCCGGCTTGAGCGCGTAGGCGCCCTGCTTGTCGAAGCCGAGCGGGTTCACGCAGTCGACGACGAGCTTGCCGGCCAGCTCCGCGCTCAGGGATTCCAGCGTCTTTCCGTGGCCCTCCCACGGTACGGCGACGATCACGATGTCGCTGCGGCGCGCGGTCTCGGCGTTGTCGGCACCCTCCACGCCGTACCCCAGCTCCTCGGCGGCGGCCTGTGCGCGCTCGGCGGCCCGCGAGCCGATGATCACCTTCTGGCCGGCCCGGGCGAGCCGGTAGGCGAGGCCCTTGCCCTGCGGGCCGGTGCCGCCGAGCACGCCGACGACCAGCCCGGAGACGTCGGGCAGGTCCCAGGGGTCCTTGGCGGGGGCCTTCGCGGGAGTCTGTGCGCTGTCGGTAGAGGTCATGGGCCGACTCTACGTCCGTGGCGCGGGCGGCACCCGGTTCAGGTGAGCCGCATCACGGGCACCCGGCGGAAGGTGATCGTCTCGTAGGCGCTGAAGTCCCCTGTCTCGTAGAGGAGTCCGACGGTGTCGTGGTCGATGCGGACCAGGTCGGAGTAGGCGGCGGGCAGTCCGTCGGCCGTGAAGGCCGTGCGCCAGGTGGTGCCGCCGTCGCCGGAGGCGCGCACGGTCATCAGGGCGCGGAAGGCGGGATCGGCCGGGGCGGAGAAGAGAAGCAGGTCGGGATCGCGCAGCTGGAGAACCGAGGCCTCGCAGACCGGGGCGGTGAGCCCGGCCTGCGGGCGGAAGGGTTTGACCAGCGTCTTCCCGCCGTCCTTGGAGTGGGCGTCGGCACGGTTGCCGGGTGAGGGCGAGTCGTTGCGGGTGTTGAAGTAGACGCGGCCGTCGGGGAGTTCGGCGGCGGTGGTCTCGTTGGCGTTGACGTAGCCGTCGGTGTTGTCGTCGAGATAGCCGAGGTACCAGGTCGCGCCGCGGTCGTCGCTGAGCAGGCAGTGGCCGCCGTTGTACTTGGCCTCCGCACCGGTGTCGGTGCCGGTGGGCGGCAGGGTGTGGTTGCCGGGGACGAGCACACGCCCCGAGCCGAGCTGGAGGGCGTGGCCGGGCGTGGTGGCGTACCAGCGCCAGCCGGGCTTCTTCACCTGCGCGGTGATCTCCCCCGGCTTCGACCAGGTCACGCCGTCGTCGTCGCTGTACTGCACCCACACGCGCCGGCCGTCGGCGTCCTTGACCCGGCCGCGCAGGATGGCGTCCTCGGTGGCGGTGGCCGCGGCACGGACGTGCACCAGCAGGATGCGGCCGGTGTCGAGGACGACCGGGGCGGGGTTGCCGGCGAGGTTCTTCCCGTTGCTCGCGACGACCTGCAGCGGCCCCCAGGTACGGCCGCCGTCCGTGGACCGCTTCAGCACGACCGCGATGTGCCCGTGGTCGGCGGCCGAGTCGACCCGCCCCTCGCAGAAGGCGAGCAGTGTCCCCACGGGGCTCCCCCCGGTCGAGCGGAGCCGAGGCTTGGGGAGGGTGGCCACGACGGCCGGGATACGGAAGCTGGCGTACCCCTCGTGACCCGCGCGGAAGGGAACGGACACATCGGTCATCGACAGACTCCTCACACGGAACACGGAACACGGAACACGGGCCGTGGCTCACGGAACGCGGGATGCGGGATGCGGGATGCGGGATGCGACACACGGGACACCGGACGCTGGACAGTGCCCACGGACCATTGACGGGGACGAGGACGGCTCGACGCCATCCCCAGGTCGGGCGAATCCGGGGTGAACTCCGCGTCAAAAACGACCGGTTGCGGCAGGATGCGGTCGCATGGACGCCGTACGGGTCGCGTTGTTGCGCGAAGTGCTGGCCGGGACCGAGTGGTTGGGGGCCACACGGCGGTTCGCGGCGGTGCTGCGCGGTTCGGTGGTGGGGCACGGGGGCGGGCTGCTCCTGGTGGGCACGCCCGAGTACGAGCCCTGGCACCTGGCCGCGCACCTGGTGGACGAGGCGGCATGGTCGGGCACGCCCGAGCTGGCCCCCACGCTCGTACGGCATCACGCGCGCCCCTCCGATCCCGCGCACCTGGCCGTCGGGCCGGGCCGGATCGAGGAGGCGCGCCGGGGTGAGACCCTGCTGGTCGTCGCACCCGAGGAACCTGCGCAGTTGCTGGAGAGGGTGCATGCGGCGCGCCGGGCCGGGGTGACGGTGCTGGCGCTCGGGGCAGGCGGGGGTGAGCTGTCCGCGATGGCCCATGACGCGCTGGCCGTGCCGGACGGGGCGGAGCTCGACCTGGACAGCGTGCAGCACCTGGTGAGCGCGGCGGCTGGGGAGAACGGGGGTTCTTCGAGGGGGCGGCGGGGTTTCCGCGACCGCCTGACGAGGCTGGCCGAGATCCTGACGGCACCGCCGGCTGCCCCTTGGTGACTCGCCCACCCGCCCGGACGGATCCACCGGCGCGGCCGGATGGTGGTGCTGCCGGCCGCGCTGTGGGGTCTGGCGGTCGTGGCCGCCGGGCTCGCCGGCAGCGTGTGGCCGGTGTTGCCGCTTCCGGCTGCTCGAGCGGGGTCGCCGCGTGGGCGGGAGTACGGACGTCCGTGTGGTCGGGCGGGCTGCTGTGCGCGGGCACGACGGGGCTGCCGGCCCTGTGCCTGCCGGGGCTGACGGTCTACGACGCACGGGCCGACGAGCATGCGGTGCGGCTGCGCGAGCAGTGCACCGCCGCCGCACCCACGCAGGTGTGATCAGTCCTCGTCGGCGTCCCCGTCACCGCGCGCGGAGGCGTCGTGCCAGCGCGGGTCGGTCTCCCACTGGAGGTTGCGCTCGGCCGCGGTCTCCATCGCGTGCTGGGCCTCCTCGCGGCTGGTGTACGGCCCGAAGCGGTCCTTGCCCGGGCACTCCGGACCTTCCTCGACCTTCTTGTGCTCCAGGCAGTAGTACCACTCGCCCGGCTTGCCGACGGTGCGCTTCTTGAACAGGGCCATGAACAGCTCCTCTCGCCAGGGACATGTTCCCCCATGCCCGCTGGTTAGACTCGCTGGCATGTCTGGCCAGTCGCTGCTCGTACCAGGGGAGCTCTCTCCCACCCGTTCGGTACCCGGGAACATCCGCCGCCCCGAGTACGTCGGCAAGCCCGCGCCGACGCCGTACACCGGCCCGGAGGTGCAGACCCCGGAGACCGTCGAGGCGATGCGCGTCGCCGGCCGGATCGCCGCGCAGGCGATGGAGGAGGCCGCGAGGATCATCGCCCCGGGCGTGACCACCGACCAGCTGGACAAGGTCGCCCACGAGTACATGTGCGACCACGGCGCCTACCCGTCCACGCTCGGCTACCGCAGTTTCCCGAAGTCGCTGTGCACCTCGGTCAACGAGGTCATCTGCCACGGCATCCCGGACTCGACGGTCCTCGGTGACGGCGACATCGTCAACCTGGACGTGACGGCGTACATCGGCGGGGTGCACGGCGACAACAACGCCACCTACCTGGTCGGGGACGTGGACGAGGAGTCGCGGCTGCTGGTGGAGCGGACCCGCGAGTCCCTCGAGCGGGCGATCAAGGCGGTCAAGCCGGGCCGGCAGATCAACATCATCGGCCGGGTCATCGAGTCGTACGCCAAGCGCTTCGGCTATGGGGTCGTGCGCGACTTCACCGGGCACGGTATCAACACGTCGTTCCACTCCGGCCTGATCATCCCGCACTACGACAGCCCGCACGCGACGACCGTCATGCGTCCGGGCATGACCTTCACGATCGAGCCGATGCTGACGCTGGGCACGCACGAGTACGACATGTGGGACGACGGCTGGACCGTCGTGACCAAGGACCGCAAGCGGACCGCCCAGTTCGAGCACACGCTGGTCGTGACGGAGACGGGCGCGGAGATCCTGACCCTCCCCTGATCACCACTGCGATCCCCCTCTCCCGATCACTCTCCCGAGACCGCCGCCGAGCCCGCCCCTGACGGGGGCGGGCTTTCTCTTGTACGCTTTTACCGACAAGATGTCGGCAACTTTCCCGACAGGGTGTCACCAAGGCATTGACTTAGGTAAGCCTTACCTTAGAGGATCTGGTTCATGGACTCCTTCTCGGCTCTCATCCGCACCGCGTCGCACGAGCAGCACGTGGAGGCGGAGACCTCGACGTTCATGAGCGACCTGCTGGGCGGCCGGCTGGGCGTGGCCGCGTACGCCCGCTACACCGAGCAACTGTGGTTCGTCTACGAGGCACTGGAGAGCGCGGCCGAGCGCCTGACCGCGGACACGCTGGCCGGGCCGTTCGTCCGGCCGGAGCTGCTGCGCCTGCCTGCGCTGGAGCGGGACCTGGCTCATCTGCGGGGCACCGGCTGGCGGTCGGGCCTGTCCGCCCTGCCCGCGACCCGGGCGTACGCGGACCGGATCCGGGAGTGCGCCGAGCGCTGGCCCGGCGGGTACGTCGCCCATCACTACACCCGCTACCTCGGCGATCTCTCCGGCGGGCAGATCATCCGGGACAGGGCGGAGAAGACCTGGGGCTTCGCCAGGAAGGGCGACGGCGTCCGCTTCTACGTGTTCGAGGAGATCCCCAACCCGGCCGCGTTCAAGCGGGACTACCGGGAACGGCTGGACGGGGTCGCCGCCGACGAGCTGGAGAAGCAGCGGATCGTGACGGAGTGCAAGAAGGCGTTCGCCTTGAACACCGCGGTCTTCCGTGCCCTGGGCGAGGAGTTCCCGCTGTCCGCCTGACCCCCGCCGGGCCGGGCGCGGGTCACCCGGAGGTGGTGACCGCCGCGCCCGTCACCACCCGGCGGCGCGGTCAGCGCTCCAGGAACACCCGGCCGCCGACCTCCACCCAGCCGTGCGGCTGTGGCGCGGTCAGGATCTGGGACCCCTTGCCCTGCGTGATGTTCAGGGCGCGGCCCAGCCGGTCGGTGAGGAGCAGCGCCGCCGCGCCCGTCGCCTCGTCCTCCTCGATGCCGTCGTCGCGGCCGGGGAAGGCGCGGGCACGGATCCGCCCGGCCGCCTCGTCCTCCCACGCCCAGGCGTAGACCCTCCCCCGGACTTCGTCCGGGGGGACCCCCATCTCGCTTCGCTCGCCGGGCGGCGGCACGTCGAGGGCGTCGACCTCGGCAGCGGTGGGGTACTGGCGCAGGGTGCGCGGCGGGACCCACTCCGCGCGGGCCTCGATCCAGCTGAACTCGCCGTCCAGGCGGGCTCCGACGACCCCGGCGGGGGTGACCAGTTCGGGCACGTCCAGCAGCCAGGCCGTGCCGACGCAAGGGTGACCGGCGAAGGGCAGGCGCAGGGTGGGGGTGTAGATGTCGATCACACCGCGCTCGGGGTCGTCCACGAACACGGTCTCGCTGAAGCCGAGCTTGGCCGCCAGGGCCTGCCGGTCGCTCCGCTCCGGCAGGACCGAACCGTCGCGGACGACACCGAGTTCGTTGCCGTAGCCGCCGTTCGGTCCGCAGAAGACGCGGAGTACGTCGTAGTCAGTCACTTGGGAATTGAAACATCGCGGCGGTGGCGAGCGCCTGCCAGGCGGGGGCGCCGCCGGGGAGCGGCCAGGAGCGCAGACCCGACGGGTCGTACGGGAGGCAGGCCATGACGTCGCCGTGGTTCTGCTCCATGACCGCCCGCTGCCGTTCGGTGGCGGGTGCGGCCGGGCGTGCCGTCAGCCGTTCCATGGCCTGCCGGTGGCTTTCGGCGACGGCTTCGGCGTCGCGGCGCCAGAGGTCCTCGTCGCGCAGCCGGGTCAGGACGACGCACTCCGGGGTGCGTCCTTCCGCGAGGGCGGCCACCGCGCGGTCGTGACCGTCGAGGACGACCCAGCCGTCGAGGGAGGGCACCCACCACAGCAGGACGGGCGCGAGGGAGCCGTCCCGGACGTGCTTGCGGTACGCCTTCACGCGGCCGGCGTCGGGCGCCGACAGCTCACGCAGGGGCAGGATGCCGTGCCAGCCGCCGCCGCAGTACAGCTCCAGGGTGCCGACGGGCCAGTCGCGGACGAAGTCGACGGTCCAGATCGGCAGGGCGAAAGCGGTGCGCACCGAGATCTCCCAGCGGCCGTCGTAGAGGGGGGACTCCTCGGCCTCCTCCAGCCAACGGGCGTACCGGTGCGCCCAGTTGCCGCCCTTTCGCATGTCCGCCGAGCCGATGGGCGCAAGCGGCGAGCGGTAGCCGTCGAGGCGGTGCAGATGCAGGTCGTGGCAGCAGCCCGCGCCGGTGAGCCCGCCCAGCAGCACGGGCCGCCCAGCCTGCCTCAGCACCCTCAGGCGCCCTTCCTCGGCGCTCTCGAAGCGCAGTGGGGCCGGGCCGGGGCGGTCCCGGACGTCCAGGACCAGGCGGTGCGGGCCGAGCAGTTCTCTGGGTGCGCCGGTCATGCGGGACATTGTCCGGGGGCCGTACCCCCGCCCGGCAACCGGATTCCGCCCCCGTGTGCGGCCCGCGCACCGCGAACACCACGTCGGCACCGGCCGCCACCGCCCTGGGCCTCCACGTCCGCCTCGGCGACCGCACCGTGCTCGACGGCGTCGCCCCCTCCGTCCGCACCGGTGGACTCCTCGCGCCTGCCCGGGCCGTCGGCCGACGTGCGCCCCTGCTCCTGCTGGACGAGCCGACCGCCGCACTCGACCCGAAGCACCAGGAGTCGGTGCTGCGGCCGTGCCGGGAAAGGGCGCACACCGGTGACGCGGTGGTCACGGTGTTGCACGATCCGGCGCCGGCGGCGGCCTACGCGCACCGGGTGGCGATCCTGTGCGCCGGTCGTGTCGCGGCCGACGGTCCACCTGCCGGGGTTTTCAACGGGCACCTGCTCCCGGACGTCTACGACCAGCCGGTCGAGGTGCTCCCTCACCCCCGCAGGGGGGCGGCCCTGGTGACCCCACACTCCTACGCCTTTACCTTCCCTTTGCCTTCTCTTGGGGTGCGTTTTGAGCCGTCGAGATCAAGCCGTGCCTGTGAGATTTCCGTGAGAGCTGAATCATGACCCGGACGGGTAGAGGTGAGGTAAGCCTCATGTAAGTTAGGCCAGCCTCACCACACCATCCCCGCTTGGAGCCTGCATGCGAGCCGTCCGACTCACCGTCACCGCAGCCGCCACCGTGGCCGCTCTGACCGCCATCACGGCCTGCACGGCGAAGAGCGGCGCCAAGGACGGCGACGCGATCCAGGTGACCGCCGCCGACTCCAAGTGCAAGACCTCCGCCAGGTCGGTTCCGGCCGGCCAGGTCACGCTGAAGATCGAGAACAAGGGCTCCAAGGCCACCGAGGTCGAGATCCTGTTCCCGGACGACCGGATCGTCTCCGAGAAGGAGAACATCGGCCCGGGCACCAAGTACACGCTGACCGCCGAGGTGAAGGCCGGCTCCTACGAGATCGCCTGCCGTCCCGGCATGAAGGGCCACGGCGTCCGGCAGAAGCTCACCGTCACCGGCTCCGGCAAGACCGCCCAGCGCAACCCGAAGCTGGACAAGGCCGTCGCCGACTACCGCGAGTACGCCCAGGAGCAGGCCGACGCCACCGTGCCGCTCGCCGGGACCTTCGCGAAGGCGATCAAGGCCGGTGACCTGGACGCCGCCAAGAAGGCGTACGCCCCCTCGCGCCTCGGCTGGGAGCGCACCGAGCCGATCGCCGAGTCCTTCGGTGACATCGACCCCAAGACCGACACGCGCGCCGACGGCCTGGAGGCCGGCCAGAAGTGGACCGGCTGGCACCGCCTGGAGAAGGCCCTCTGGCAGGACAAGAAGATCGGCGCCGAGGAGAAGACCCTCGCCGACCAGCTGGTGACCGACCTGAAGGACTGGCAGGAGCGGGTCGGCAAGGCCGAGATCACCCCGACCTCCATGGCCAACGGCGCCAAGGAGCTGCTGGACGAGGTCGCCACCGGCAAGGTCACCGGCGAGGAGGACCGCTACGCGCACACCGACCTGGTCGACTTCAAGGCCAACGTCGAGGGCGCGCAGAAGGCGTACGAACTGCTGAAGCCGGTCGCCCAGCAGAACGACAAGGCGCTGACCACCGAGCTGGACAAGCAGTTCGCCGCGCTGAACACGCTGCTCGACAAGTACCGCTCCGACAAGAACACGTACGACTTCATCTCGTACGACAAGGTCACCAAGGACCAGCGCAAGGAGCTGTCGGACGCGGTCAACGCCCTCGCGGAGCCGCTGTCCAAGCTCGCCGCCGCGGTCGTGAAGTAAGAAGGAGCAGACGGGAATGACCGAGACACAGGGCAGCTCCTCCCCCTCCCGTCGTGCGCTGATCGGCTGGGGCGGTGCCGGGCTCGCGCTCGGTGCCGCCGCGGCCGGCGGTGCGGTGGCGGCGGCCAAGGCGGGCAACGACGTGGAACCGACGGCCGCCGAGGCGGGCGGCGCGGTGGAGTTCCACGGCGCCCACCAGGCAGGCATCGCCACCCCCGTGCAGGACCGGCTGCACTTCGCCGCGTTCGACGTGAAGACCGGCGACCGCGCCGAGTTCGTGCAGATGCTGAAGGACTGGACCGAGGCCGCGCGCCGGATGACCGCCGGGAAGGCGGTCGGCGAGGGCGCGTACGGCGGGCTGGCCGAGGCGCCGCCGGACGACACCGGTGAGGCCCTCGGGCTCAAGCCGTCGCGGCTGACGCTGACGATCGGCTTCGGCCCGTCCCTCTTCGAGAAGTTCGGCCTCGCCGACCAGCGGCCCGAGGCGCTGGTCGACCTGCCCAAGTTCCCGGGCGACAACCTGGACCGGACGCGTACCGGCGGCGACCTGTGCATCCAGGCCTGCGCGGACGACCCGCAGGTGGCCGTGCACGCGATCCGCAACCTGGCCCGCATCGGCTTCGGCAAGGTCGCCATCCGCTGGTCCCAGCTCGGCTTCGGCAAGACCTCCTCCACGACCCCGGACGCCCAGACGCCCCGCAACCTCATGGGGTTCAAGGACGGCACCCGCAACATCGCGGGCACCGAGACGGACCGGCTGAAGAAGTTCGTGTGGGCCGGCGACGGCGACGGTCCCGGCTGGATGGCCGGCGGGTCGTATCTGGTCGCCCGGCGCATCCGGATGAACATCGAGACCTGGGACCGGACCTCGCTCCAGGAGCAGGAGGACGTCTTCGGCCGGGACAAGGGCGAGGGCGCTCCGGTCGGCAAGGCCAAGGAGCGCGACAAGCCGTTCCTGAAGGCGATGAAGCCCGACGCGCACGTCCGGCTCGCCCACCCCGACTCCAACGGCGGGATCACGATCCTGCGCCGGGGCTACTCCTTCACCGACGGCAGCGACGGCCTCGGCCGGCTCGACGCGGGCCTGTTCTTCCTGGCCTACCAGCGCGATGTGCGCAAGGGGTTCATCCCGCTGCAGCGCAGGCTGTCGGCGCAGGACGCGCTCAACGAGTACATCCAGCACGTGGGTTCGGCGGTCTTCGCGGTGCCGCCCGGCGTCCGCGACAAGGACGACTGGTGGGGCCGCACGCTGTTCTCGAAGGAGGCGTAGCCCGTGTTCTCCAACTACCTGATCGGCCTGCGTGAGGGTCTGGAGGCATCGCTCGTCGTCTGCATCCTGATCGCCTATCTGGTCAAGACCGACCGCAGGGACGCCCTGAAGCCGATCTGGATCGGTGTCGGCATCGCGGTCGCCATCGCCATGGGCTTCGGCTGCGCCCTCGAATTCGGCTCGCAGGAAATGACGTTCGAGGCACAGGAGGCGCTCGGCGGCTCGCTCTCGATCGTCGCGGTCGGCCTGGTGACCTGGATGGTGTTCTGGATGCGGCGCACCGCCCGGCACCTGAAGTCCGAACTGCACGGCAAGCTGGACGCGGCCCTCGCCATGGGCACGGGCGCGCTGGTCGCCACCGCCTTCCTGGCCGTCGGCCGGGAGGGCCTGGAGACCGCCCTGTTCGTGTGGGCCTCGGTGCACGCGGCCAGCGACGGCACCCCGCGCCCGCTGGTCGGCGTGGCCCTCGGTCTCGCCACGGCCGTCCTCCTCGGCTGGCTGTTCTACCGCGGCGCCCTGAAGATCAACCTGGCCAAGTTCTTCACCTGGACCGGCGGCATGCTGGTCGTGGTCGCGGCGGGCGTGCTGGCGTACGGCTTCCACGACCTGCAGGAGGCCAACTGGATCCCGGGCATCTCCGACCTGGCCTTCGACATCAGCAACACGATCGAGCCGGACAGCTGGTACGGCACGCTGCTGAAGGGCGTGTTCAACTTCCAGCCCGACCCGACCGTGGTCCAGGTCACGGTGTGGCTGCTGTACCTGGTCCCGACACTCGCGATCTTCCTCGCCCCGGTAGGGTTCGCCTCCGGGAAGGGGAAGGTGAAGGCACCTCATGACCAGGGAACGCAGCCGTCGAAGGCTCCGCAGGCGTGACCGGAACGCGCTCATAGCGGCCTCGCTGACCGCTTTGTCGTTGACGGCGAGCGGTTGTGTGGTGGTGCACGGGGAGCGCGAGATACTCCCCGCCACCACCCGCGCCGAGGCCGCCAAGGCCCTCACCCGGTTCACGGACGCCTACAACAAGGCCGACAAGGCCTACGACAGTTCCCTGGACGAGGACTACGTCACCGGCGCCCTCGCCGACATCGACTCCGCCCGGCTGAAGGCGGGGCACGCCAACAACCCCGGCGGCAACACGAGCCACACCGCGCTGAAGCTGACGGACGCGAAGTTCACGATCCCCAAGAAGGCCGGCTGGCCCCGCTGGTTCGTCGCCGACGCCAAGGGCAACAAGGGCGGCAACTACCGCTGGCTGCTGGTCTTCACGCGAAGCGGTCTGGGCGATCCGTGGCAGGTGGCGTACCTGACGCTGGTCCTGCCCGGTGACGTACCGGAGTTCAAGAAGGACGCGGACGGATTCGCCGAGGCCGTGCCCGCCGGCTCCGCACAACTGGCCGTCCCGCCGGGCGCCCTGAGCAAGGACTACGCCGCCTATCTGAAGAAGGGCGGGAAGACCTTCGCGGACGGCCGCAACACCAGCGGCTGGCGCGCGGACCGCCAGGCGCAGGCCAGGAAGCCGGGCCTGGTGCGGCAGTACATCGATCTGCCGCTGACCCGCGGCGACTACGCGCCGCTCGCGCTGCGCACCGCGGACGGCGGGGCGCTGGTCTTCTTCACGACGCACCACTACGAGAAGCGGACCGGGGCCGCGGGCACCACGGTGCAGATCCCGAACAAGGACGTGCAGGCCCTGACCAAGGGCGAGGTCAAGCAGTCGCTGACGCTGGAGTACATCTCCAACGAGGTCGCCCTGGACCCGGCCGGGAGCGGCCCGGTGTCGGTGCTGGGGCGGGTGCAGGGCCTGACGGCCGCTCAGGGCGAGTAGGGCCGCCGGGCGGTCTCAGTGCTGCGGGGGCCAGACGGCGCCCGCGCGCTCGGCCTCGTTGCCCACATGGCGGGCGCAGGCGTCCGTGAGCACCTCCAGCAGGCTCAGCGGGTCGGGCAGCGCATGCTCGGGGCCGCGCGCCCAGCGCACCTGCCGGCCGTCGTCGCCGGGCAGCCGGGCGGGCGGCACGAGGACGTAGGAGCCGCGGCAGTGCCAGCGCAGCCCCGGGTGCTCGTCCATGGTCTCGGGGCGGCAGTCCAGCTCGCAGGGCCACCACTCGTCCTCGTCCTCGGGGGTGCCCCGGGTGAGGGTGAAGAACAGCATGCGGCCGTCGTCGCTCTCGGCGACCGGTCCGACCTCGACACCGGCGCCGAGCAGCCGCTCCAGCGCCTCCCGGCCGGCCTGGAGGGGCACGTCCAGGACGTCGTGCACCATGCCGGTCGCCGTGATGAAGTTCGCCTCCGGCTGGTGCCGGGCCCAGCGCTCGATCTGCCCGCGGTCGGTCGTGGACTGCGTCTGCCAGGCGAAGGACACCGGGTGCCGGGCCGGGGTGGGACAGCCCACGCGGTCGCAGGAACAGCGGTAGTCGCGGGCGGGGTGCGCGGCGGGGGCCAGCGGCAGTCCCGCTGCCGCGGCAGCGAGCAGCAGAGCCTCACGGCCTCCGTCGTCGGCGGCCTCCTTCGGGCGGCGTCCGCGCAGCCACTGGGAGAGTTTGCCCTGCCGGCCCGACCGACCGCCGAACATCGCGCTCATCTGTCCCCTCGCCTCGCTGGTGTGCGGACAGCATGCCTCATCGTCCCGTCTTCATGCGCTTCGGGGTTCCGCGGGGCGGATCCGGAGGAAGGGGACGAGACGCGGCTCACATGCGGAGGGGGTCGAGTCAGCGAGGGGTCAGGCCGTGCAGGGCGTAGTCGACCAGGGTGTCCGTGTAGGCGTGCGAGATCGGGGCCGTGCGCTGGAGCCAGCGCTGGGCGAGGGGGGAGACGAAGAGTTCCAGCGCGATGCGGGGATCGATGTCCTTGCGCACGTCACCGGCGTCCTGTGCGCTGCGCAGTCGCTGGACGTAGAGCTGGAGCGAGGGTTCGAGGAGCTTGGCCACGAACTCGCGGCCCAGCGGCTCGTTGACCACGCCCTCGGCGGCCAGCGCACGGGAGGGGACCTCGAAGCGGGGGTCTAGCAATTGGTCGACGGTCAGGCGCAGGACGAGCTTGAGGTCGGCGGCGAGGTCCCCCGTGTCCGGGATGACGTACTCGCCGCCGACGGCGCCCGCCTGCTCGGAGGCCTGGTCGCCGAGGTCGAGGAAGGCCTCCATCAGGACGTCGGCCTTCGACGACCACCAGCGGTAGATCGTCTGCTTTCCGACGCCGGCCCGGGCCGCGATGCCCTCGATGGTGGTCTTGGCGTAGCCGACCTCGCCGACGAGTCCCAGGGCGGCGGCGTAGATCGCACGGCGGGACTTCTCGCTGCGGCGGGCGGAGTCGGGGACGGACTTGCGCGACGGGCGGGAGGGCTGGGACTCCTGGGCGGGTTTCGTGGCGGCCATGGCTCGAATTTATCAGGTTGACAAGACGCAGCGTCTCGCGAACCCTGGAGCACAACAGGTGCGAGACGAACCGTCTCGTCTATGACGTGGGTGATACGCCCCCGACGGAAGGAGCCCACCATGAGCCGTGGCGGCAGCGGAAACATGCTCGGAGTCGGCGGCACGCGCCGGAACCTCGGCCGCAAGGCGCTGCGCGGCGGCCGCGCCGACGGCCGGATCGGAGGCGGCCCGGACGCGCTGGCGCAGAAGCGGCAGCTGCTGCGCACCTTGCAGGAGAAACGGCAGGAGGGACAGGAGGGACAGGAAGGGCAGGAGGGAGACGCCGACGGGGCCTAGTGCGCGCCTCGCCGCGTCCGCCCCCGACTCGAGCTATGCCCCGTCCGCCCCCGCCGCGAGCTAGGCCCCGTCCGTCGCCGGCGGCCAGGCGTCGCCCCAGTCGGCGTCCCGGGCCGCCTTGTACAGGTCTCCGTGGCGCTTGGTGACCGTCGTGCGGCGCAGCTGCTCGTCCGTCTCGCACAGGTCGAGCAGCACCTGGCCCTTGCGGATCTGCGGCCGCCGCACCACCCGCGCGGAGGCCGGCCGGGCGGGCAGCCGGGTCGCGGCGACGTAGCTGAACTTCTCGTCCTCGTAGGCCAGGGACCCGCCCTTGACCTGGCGGTGCAGGGAGGAGCGGCTGACCCGGGCGGAGAAGTGGCACCAGTCCGTGCCGGGGACGATGGGGCAGGCGGCGCTGTGCGGGCAGGGGGCGGCCACCCTGAATCCGGCGCGGATCAGGCGGTCGCGGGCCTCGATGACACGGTCGTAGCCGGCGGGCGTGCCGGCCTCCACGATCACCACGGTCTGCGCGGCGGCCGCGGCGGCGTCGACGAGGGCGGTGCGGCCGGCCACGTCGAGTTCGTTCAGGACGTAGGACACCGTGACGAGGTCGGCGCTCTCCAGGGTGAGCGCGGATCCGATGCGGGCGCGCTGCCAGCGGGCGTCGCGCAGCGCGGGGTTGGCGGCGGCGATCTCCCGGCCGAGGGCGAGCGCGGGCTCGGCCCAGTCCAGCACGGTCACCGGCCGGGTGCCGTCCCAGGTGGCGGTGACCGCCCAGGTGGCCGCGCCGGTGCCGCCGCCGACGTCCACATGGCTGCCGGGTGTCCACCCGGGCACGGCGTCCGCGAGCGCCTCCAGCGCCGAGCGCACCGCCTCGAAGGTGGCCGGCATCCGGTAGGCGGCGTAGGCGGCCACGTCGGCGCGGTCGCGCAGGATCGGGGCGTCGGTCGGGGTGGCCCCGCGGTAGTTGGCGATCAGCCGTTCCACGGCGCCGGCTGCGGACTTCGGCGGAAGTCCGTCCAGCAGCGCGGCCAAAGATGCGCGCAGGGTGTCGGCGGGGTCGGCAGAAGCGGTCACCTGGTGATTCTCTCAGGTGACCGCCGGGGCCGGGGCCACCCCGTGGCGGCTCAGGCGCCGCGCACAGCCCGGGCCAGACGCGTGGCCGCGGCCGCCCTCGGCCTGCTGTCCGGCGGCCGTCTGCGCGGGTGCACGGTGTTGGCCAGCAGGACGAGGAAGGTGTCCGTCGCCGGGTCCAGGACCAGGGAGGTTCCGGTGAAGCCGGTGTGGCCGGCCGCTCCCCGGCCCGCCAGCTCGCCCATGAACCAGGGCTGGTCCACGGCGAATCCCAGTCCCGGCGGGGTCAGCAGCAGTTCCACGAAGTCGGGGCCGAGGATGCGCGCGGGGCCGTAGGCGCCGCCCGCGAGCAGGGCCCGGCAGAAGACCGCGAGGTCGTGGGCGGTGGAGAACAGGCCCGCGTGGCCCGCCACCCCGCCCAGTGCCCAGGCGTTCTCGTCGTGGACGACGCCCCGCAGCATCCCACGGTCCGCCTTGGCCCAGGGACGCCGCTGGTCCTCGGTGGCGGCCGCGCCGGGGCAGGGCCCGAAGGAGGTCGACGTCATCCCGAGCGGGCGGGTGATGCCGTCCTCGATCAGGATGTCGAGGCCGCGGCCGGTGATCCGCTCCAGGACGAACTGGAGCAGGAGCATGTTCAGGTCCGAGTAGAGGTACGTGCCGGGCTCGGACCTGGGCGCCTCGGCGCGCAGCAGGGCGAGGCGGGCCCGGTCGTCGGCGCATTCGTACAAGGGGAGTTCGGGGCGCAGCCCGGAGGTGTGGGTGAGCAGCTGCCGCACGGTGATGTCGTGGGCGGCGGCCGCGGCGAACTCGGGCAGGTAGGCGCCGACCCTGGCGTCCATGCCGAGGGTGCCGCGCTCGATCTGCTGCACGGCCGCGACGGACGTGAACAGTTTGGTGAGGGAGGCCAGGTCGAAGGGGGTGTCGACGGTGGCCGGCACCCGGTCGGCGGGGGGCAGTTCGACGCCGGTGTCGGTCTCGGGGTCGTAGGAGGCGTAGCGCACCGCCCAGCCCGCGGCCTCGGCGACGGCGATCACGGGACCGCGGCCGGCCAGCACCACGGCACCGGCCGCCCAGGGGCGGGCGCCGGTGGTCAGGGCGTGCACCTCGCCGGCCAGGTGCCCGAGTTCGGTGGGGTCGAGCCCGGCTCGTTCGGGTGTGCCGGCGCGCAGTCTCGGTGCGCTCAGTTCTGGTCTCCCTCCGACCCCGCACGTGCGTTCCAGGGACGGCACATTCCCACGAAACAGGCCGCCGCGACCAGCGCACCCACCAGTTGGACGAGTGCCATGGGCACGGCGGTGTGCTCTCCGGCGACCCCGACGAGCGGGGAGGCGACCGCTCCGACGAGGAAGGAGGAGGTGCCGAGCAGCGCGGAGGCGGAGCCGACGGCGTGCCGGGTGCGCATCAGTGCGAGGGTCTGGGCGTTGGGCAGGGTGAGGCCCATCGCGGACATGAGGACGAACAGGGCGGCGGCGACCGGAGCCAGGCCCACCTCGCCGAAGACACCCGTGGTCATCAGCAGCAGGGCGGTCGCGGCGAGAACGATCACCGCAAGGCCGGTGGCGAGCACCTTGTCCAGGCTGACCCGGCCCACCAGCACCTTGCCGTTGACCTGTCCGGCGATCATCAGCCCGACGGAGTTGAGGCCGAAGAGCAGGCTGAAGGTCTGCGGGGAGGCGCCGTAGATCTCCTGGACGACGAACGGCGAGGCGCTGATGTAGGCGAACAGCGCGGAGAAGGCGAATCCGCCGGCCAGCATGTAGCCGGTGAAAGGCAGGTCGGCGAGCAGGCCGCGCATCGCGCGCAGGGCCTGGCCCGCTCCCCCGCCGCTGCGTTCGGCGGGCGGCAGCGTCTCGGGCAGCCGCAGCCACACGAGCGCGGCGAGCGCGGCCCCGACCGCGGTGAGGACGACGAACACGCCCCGCCAGTCCGTCACCCTGAGGATCTGCCCGCCGATCAGCGGCGCCACGATCGGCGCGAGCCCGGATATCAGCATCAGGGTGGAGAAGAAGCGGGCCATGGCGTCGCCGTCGTAGAGGTCGCGTACGACGGCCCGTGCGATGACGATGCCGGCCGCGCCCGCGAGGCCCTGCGCCAGCCGGAAGGCGACCAGCGTCTCGACGTTCGGCGCCACCGCGCACAGGGCGGTGGCGAGGAGGTAGACGGCGAGGCCGGTCAGCAGCGGGCGGCGGCGGCCCCAGCGGTCGCTCATCGGGCCGACGGCCAGCTGGCCGAGCGCCATGCCGGCCAGGCACGCGGTGAGGGTGAGCTGGACGGTGGCGGCGGGGGCGTGCAGGGAACGGGTGACCTCCGGCAGCGAGGGGAGGTACATGTCCATCGCGAGCGGGGGCGTGGCGGTGAGGCCGCCGAGGGCGAGGACGACGAGCAGACCGGTGCGACGGGTGGCCGTGGACGCGGGCGACGCGGTGGTGGACGGGTGCTCCGTCTCCGGTGTCGGTGCCGCCGCATGCTCGGTCATGCGCCCCTCCCTCTGTGAGACAACCGGCACCCATGTTCTCAGTTCGTACACAGTGCCGAGGTACACGCGAGCGAGGGTGGGGCGGCCGGCATCGCGGAGCAGAGCGTGCGGTGGGGGATCCTGTCGACCGGCGGGATCGCCGCGTCGTTCGCGGCGGACGGGAAGGCTGCGGACCGGGAAGCCGCCGCCGCGACTGGTTAGCCGTATGGCGGACACCTGATTCCGCATGGCGGACTTCCCGCCTACGCTGCGGAGCCATGACTGACAGGCAATCGAAGATCGCGGTGGTGACCGGCGCCGGCTCCGGCATCGGGCGGGCCGTCGCCGTGGAGCTGCTGAACGCCGGCTGGTCGGTGGCGCTGGCCGGCCGGCACCTCGAGACACTGGAGGAGACGGCGGCACTGGTGCCCGGGGCGCCCTCCCTCGCCCTGCGCACCGACGTGTCCCGGCCCGAGGACGTGGAGGCACTGTTCGCGGCGGCCGCCCAGCTGTTCGGGCGCATCGACCTGCTGTTCAACAACGCGGGGACGTTCGGCCCCGGCGGGGTGCCCGTGGAGGACCTGCCCTACGACGCCTGGCGGCACGTGGTGGACACCAATCTCAACGGGGCGTTCCTGTGCGCGCAGGCGGCGTACCGGCAGATGAAGGTGCAGGACCCGCAGGGCGGCCGGATCATCAACAACGGCTCCATCTCGGCGCACACACCCAGGCCCCTCTCGGTCGCCTACACCGCGACCAAGCACGCGCTGACCGGCCTGACCAAGTCGCTGTCACTGGACGGGCGGCCGTACCGCATCGCGGTCGGGCAGATCGACATCGGCAACGCGGCCACCGACATGACGGCCCGGATGCAGACCGGCGCGCTCCAGGCCAACGGAGAGGTGACCCCGGAACCGGTGATGGACGTGGCCGACGTGGCGCGCACCGTGCGGCACATGGCAGAGCTGCCGCTGGAGGCGAACGTGCAGTTCGCGACGGTACTGGCGACGGCGATGCCGTACATCGGGCGGGGCTGAGGACCGGGCCCGGGACAGAACGGGACCCACTCCCCGACTTACACAAACGGAATTTGAACATCCGCGGTATTGCAGCCGGTCGAGGGCATATGCTCAACTTTCCTCCACCAGAGCTTCACACTTGGAGCACGGGGGTTCCGCAGCCACACCGAGGGGGGTCGGCAGCCGTTCCACCGCACCGGGTTTGGGGGTGGACCTCGCGTCGGACCGCGAGGTACGCACCGGTGGGTGGAACGGCTGCCGCGTACGTCTCCAACGGCCTGCCGGGACGCCTGCGGAGGCCTGCCGGTGCGGGCCCCGGTGCCGATCGACGGCCCAGATCCGGTGGCGCCCCGACGGCTCCGCGCCGGTTGCCGATCGACGGCTCAGCGCCGGTGGCGCCCGCCGGACTCCGCCTTCGGCTGCGCCTCGGCCTCCGGGTCCGGGGCCGGCTCCGCCTCCCCCGCCGCGCGCCCCGCCCTGACCTTGCGGCGCAGCGCCCATGCGCCCACTCCCAGCAGGGCCGCCGTTCCCGCGGCGCCCTCCAGCAGCCGCGACGTCGAGGGGCTCCGGGACGCCGAGCCGGGGGCCCCTGCCGCGGCCCGGGCCGACTTCCCCGCGGGCGCGGGGGTCGCGCGCGCCCCGCCCTCGCTGATCGGCTCGACCAGCGTGCCCACCGGCTGCGCGGAACGCCCGTGCCCGAAGCCCCAGTCGAACAGCGCGGCGGTGTGCTCGTAGACGGCGTTGCTGCCGGTGGCCGGATGCATCACGGTGACCAGCAGAGTCCGCCCGCCCCGGGTGGCCGCGCCGGTGAAGGTGTTGCCGGCATGGCTGGTGTAACCGTTCTTCACACCGATGAGCCCCTGGTACGCCGTCAGGCCCCACGCCCCGGTCAGCAGACGGTCGGTGTTCTGGATCTGGAAGGTCTTCTTGCCGCCCGCCGGGAAGTCGGCGGTCCGCGTGCCGCAGTACCCGCGGAAGTCGGCGTCCTTGAGACCGTGCCGGGCGAACAGCGTGAGGTCGTACGCCGAGGAGATCTGCCCCTTGTGGTCGAAGCCGTCGGGGCTGACCACATGGGTGTCCAGGGCCTGCAGATCCTCGGCCTTCGCCTGCATCTCGGCGACCGTCTTCGCGACGCCGCCGTTCATGTGCGCGAGCACATGCACCGCGTCGTTGCCGGAGCGCAGGAACACCCCCTGCCACAGCTGCTCGACGGTGTAGGTGAGGCCGGGCTTGATGCCGACGAGGCTGGACCCGGACGGGATGTCCGCGAGGTCGGCGTCGGTGACCTTGTAGCGAGCGGTGCGGTCGAACTTCCTCAGCACGGTGTCCGCGAACAGCATCTTCAGCGTGGACGCGGGCGCGAGGCGCTGGTGTGCGTTGAACGAGGCGAGCACCTCGCCGGTCTCCCAGTCGGCGACGAGCCATGAGCGGGCGGTGAGTTTCTCGGGCAGTCCGGTGGCGCCCTGCACCTGGACACCGTCGCGGGCCAGCCGCTCACCACCGATGCCGGGGGCTTCGGCCGCAAAGGCGGGAGTTGCCGGGGACAGAGGGAGGGCGGCGGCCGTCAACCCGAGGACGGCACGTCGGCTGAGCCGGGAACAATCGCGCATCCCTGGGACCGTACACGCACCCAGCAGCAGTTCCCCGGAAGGGGCCCCTCCGCGGCCCAGGAATTTGCTGTCTTATGAAAATCTGTTCACGTACCCCGCTTTCTCAGCTCTGACACATCCTCTACCCAGTGCGTCTCAAAGGTTCCTCCCTAGCTTGTGGCCGCGCCCACAGCGGGCGCCGAGAACCTTCGAGGAACGGGATGTTTGGCATCTATCTCAAGCGCGAGCTGAGCCGGCGCAGGAAGGCTGCCCTGGTCATCGCGACGGGTCTGGCGCTCGGTATCGCGCTGGTCATCACCGTCAGCTCGGTGTCGGCCGGTATGACGCAGGCGCAGGACAAGGTCCTCAAGTCGCTCTACGGCCTCGGCACCGACATGACCGTCACCAAGGCCCGCTCGGCCCCGGCGGCCGGCGGCTCGCAGGGCCCCGGTTTCAGGTTCGACGCCAAGGCGAGCAGCAAGACCTCGCAGAGCTCGGACCGGGTGATGACACAGGGCGGTCAGGTCCTGAAGTCCTCGCTGGTCGGGCAGGTCGGGGCGCAGAAGGGCGTGGCGGACGCGGTCGGCGCCCTCTCCCTGAACGTCACCAGGGTCGACGGCTCCTTCACCCGGGGCAAGGCCCGGTCCTCCAGCGGCAGCGGCCGGCAGGGCGGCCCGGGCGGCAGCGGCCGGCCGCAGGTGCAGGGCGGCGGCGCGGACTTCGACGTCAACAGCTACTCCGTGGCCGGCGTCGACGTCACCGACCAGACCCTCGGCCCGCTGGCCACCATGAAGATCACCTCCGGCAAGACCTTCGCCTCGGCGCAGACCGACGCGAAGGTGGCGGTGGTCAGCGCGTCCTACGCCAAGCAGAAGAAGTACAGGACCGGCTCGGCCTTCAAGATCTCCGGCACCAGGTACACGGTCATCGGCATCGCCACCCCCGACAGCAGCGAGTCCACCACCGACGTCTATCTGCCGCTGCAGCAGGCCCAGTCGCTCGGCGACGCGAAGGACAAGGTCAGCACGATCTACGTCAAGGCGACCGACTCGAAGCAGATCTCCGCCGTCAAGAAGACGATCCAGCACAACATCTCCGGCACGACGGTCACCACCTCCTCGGACCTGGCCTCCACCGTCTCCGGCTCGCTGTCCACGGCCTCCGGCCTGGCCGCCGGCGTGGGCAAGTGGCTGTCCGTCGCCGTGCTCGCCGCCGCCTTCCTGGTGGCCGCGCTGCTCACCTCCTCGGCCGTGTCCCGTCGGGTGCGCGAGTTCGGCACCCTGAAGGCGCTCGGCTGGCCGAGCAGCAGGGTGACCCGGCAGGTCGTCGGCGAGTCCATGGTCAACGGCCTGATCGGCGGAGCCCTCGGCATCGCCCTGGGGCTCGCGGCGGCCCGCTGTGTCACCGCGATCAGCCCGAAGCTGACCGCGCAGCTCGGCGCCGGCAGCGGTGGCGGCACGGGCGGCGGCCCGGGCGGCGCGGGGCCCGGCGGCGGCCCCGGCGGGCAGGCGGCGCAGAAGACCCTGGAGATCGCGCTGTCCGCGCCCGTCTCCCTGACCACCATCGCCCTCGCGGTCGGTCTCGCGGTCACCGGCGGTCTGATCGCCGGCGCGATGGGCGGCTGGCGCGCCTCCCGGATGCGCCCGGCGGACGCGCTGCGCAGCGTCTCGTAGCTCCTTGTCTCTTCTGTTTCGTCACGGAGATCCCATGTACAGACTCACCGGCGTCACCAAGCGCTACACGCGGGGCAAGGAGACGGTGGAGGCGCTGCGCGACGTCGACCTCACCATCGCCGACGGCGACCAGCTCGTCATCCAGGGCCCGACGGGCGGCGGCAAGTCCACCCTTCTGCAGATGATCGGCGGTCTCGACCGTCCCTTTGCCGGCAGCGTCGAGCTGGACGGCGTCGACCTCGCCACCATCGGCGAGGCACGGCTGACCCGGCTGCGCGCCGAGAAGATCGGCATCATCTTCCAGGCGTTCAACCTCATCCCGACGCTCACCGCCCAGGAGAACGTGGAGACGGCCCTGGTCCCGCTCGGCGTGCAGCCGGGCGAGCGCCGCGAACGGGCTGCCGAGGCCCTGCGGTCGGTGGGCCTCGGCGAGCGCCTGGGGCATGTCCCGTCGGAGATGTCCGGCGGCCAGCAGCAGCGCGTGGCCATCGCCCGCGCGCTGGTGAAGAACCCCAGGGTGCTGCTCGCCGACGAACCCACCGGCAACCTCGACGAGGGCACCCGTGACGACATCATGGCCCTGCTGGAGGGCCTGTGGCGCGAGCACGGGCTGACCTTCGTCCTGGTCACCCACGACTCCTCCATCGCCCGCCGCGCCCCGCGGCTGGCCACGATCGAGGCCGGACGGATCACGCTGACCGAGCAGGGCGCGGCGCGGCGCCAACACGCCTACGGGGGCGGGCAGTAGACGCTGCAGCGGCAAGGCTGCGGTTACGGCTCCTGACGTCGTCGTACGGAGTGGCCGGGGCTGCTCATCGCCCGAGCAGGCGGTCGATCTCGGCCGACTGCGCCGCGGTGAGCGGCCCCTTGGCGAGGGCGCCCGCGTTCTGCTCGGCCTGGGCGACCGAGCGGAACCCGGGGATCGGGATCGTGCGCGGACTGCGCGCCCACAGCCAGGCCAGCGCTCCTTGCGCGAGCGTACGGCCGTCGCTGGTCAGCACCTCCCGCAGCGCGTCGACCCGGGCGAGCCACTGCGGATCGGCCCCGGCCCCGGCCCCGAATCCCTGCAACCACGCGGGCGGCCTGCTCCGGATGTCCCCGGCCTCCGTCGACCCGCGCCGCTTCCCGGTCAGCAGCCCCATGGCGAGCGGACTGCGGTTGATGCTGGCGAGCCCCGCCTCCTCGCACAGCGCCAGCATGCCGGGCGCGTCCTGCAGCACATTGAGCGTGTGCTGTACGGCCGCGCAGTGCTCCCCCTCGGCGAAGACGGCGGCGCGATCGGGGTCGTCGGTGCTCCAGGCATAGGCGCGGACGAGCCCTTCCGTGACGAACTCCTCGCACACGTCCCGCAGTTGAGCCGCCTTTTCCGGCTCCGCGTCGGAGAGGTGCAGCTGGTAGAGGTCGACGTAGTCGGTGCCGAGGCGGCGCAGGGACGCGGTCAGGGCGCGGCGGGCGTAGGCCGGGGAGTCGTCGGCGCCGGTGAGGGTGCGGGTCGGCTCGTCGAAGACGTTGCCCCACTTGGTGGCGACGACGACGTCGCCGCGGCGCTTGCCGAGGGCCCGGCCCAGGACACGCTCGCTGTGTCCGGCGCCGTAGGTGTCGGCGGTGTCGAAGAAAGTGATGCCGAGATCGAGGGCGCGGCGCACGGCCCGTACGGACTCCTCGTCGTCGACCTTCCCCCAGCCGAGGGGCTGCCCGTCCGCGGACTGCCACTCGCCGCCGATGGCCCAGCATCCGAACCCGAGGGCACTCACTTCGACACCTCCCCCGCTCTCGGCTCCGCTCGAGCGGGGGGACCCCCACCGCCCCAGTGTCCTCGTGCCGGTCCCCATGCTCGTGTCCATGCCTGTGTCCATGGCTTTGTCCATGCCTGTGGACGCTAGGAGTTGGAGCGCACGCGAGGACAAGCCCTCGGGCACCGCGTTCTTGCGGGCTTACGCCTGCCCGGTCTCGAAGCGGGAGATGTGGCCGTCCGGGGTGATGGTGAAGCGCCAGGCGGTGCGCATCTCGCCCCAGGTGTCGTTGCGGTACTGGGCGATGAGCGCACGGCCGCCGTCGGACTCGGCGTCGACGTCCATGTGACCGTTGGAGGTGAAGATCTCGTTGTCGATCCACTCGGTGAGGTCACGGTCCGCGCCGTCGTCCGACATGGTCGCGTCGGGCGTCAGCAGGTGGAGGAAGCCGTCGCGGTCGTGCGCGTTCACGGCGGTGACGAAGGCACGGACGGCCGGGTCCCTGAGCTTGGAGGTCTGAATCGCCATGCCAGCCAGACTCACACCGCTCACTGGGCCCCGCCACCCGAACGGCATCCAGGACGGGCCCGCGCGCGGGCGTGGTGCGACGGTGGTACCCGGTGCCGATGACCTGCTGATGGGGAGCGACCGTGACCTGTTACGACCGACGTGATCTGGGCCTGCTGCTGCTCCGGCTGGGGACCGGCGGGGTGCTGGCGGCGCACGGGGCGCAGAAGCTGTTCGGCTGGTTCGGCGGGCACGGCCTGGAGGGAACCGGCCAGTTCATGGAATCCGTCGGCTACATCCCCGGCAAGGCCAGTGCGACGGCGGCGGGCCTCGCGGAGGCGGGCGGCGGCACGCTGCTGGCGCTCGGCCTCGCGACCCCGGCGGCGGGCGCGGCGGCGGCCGGCGCGATGGTCGGGGCCTCGGCGGTCCACAAGCCCGCCGGCTTCTTCGCCCAGGAGGGTGGCTACGAGTACGCGGCAACCCTGGGCCTGGCCGCGGCCGGCCTCGCCGTCGCGGGCCCGGGCCGCCTCTCCCTCGACCACGCGCTCGGGCATGTATTCGATCGCGGCTGGATGGTTCCGGTGGCGCTGGGGGTGACGGCGGTGGCGACGGCGGCCGTGGTGGGCGCACGGAACGCGCGGGTGCGGGAGAAGACGGAAGGGCAGCAGGAGGTGCTGTTCGAGGACTAGCCCGTCCGGGGCGTGGCAGGCTGCGGAGCATGACCGCTCAGGACACCTCCGCCGCCCCCGACCCCGCCCTCTGGCCGACGATCGACGCACTCTGGAGCCGCCTGGAGGAGACGCGCAGACACGCCGGGCAGGAGGGCGTACTGCTGCGCATCCTCAAACTCTCGGAGGAGGTCGGCGAGGTGGCCGAGGCGGTGATCGGCGCGACGGGCCAGAACCCGCGCAAGGGGGTCACCCACACGTGGGAGGACGTCGAGTCCGAACTGTGCGACGTCGTGATCACGGCCCTGGTGGCACTGCGCACGCTGACACCTCAGGCACGGGAGGTGTTCGAGCGGCACCTGAAGAGGGTGCGCGACCGTCCGCTGCGGCCCTCGGCCTGAGCCGGGCGACCCGGGCCTGCCCGACTGCATCGCCCTTTCGATGAGAGTCGACCGCGCTTCCTGTGCGGTGCTGCCCCCTAACAGGATCGGGAGCGGGTGACCTCCCGAGCGGCGCGGAACCAGGTTTCGCAGCCCAGGAGGTGCTCGACCGCGAAGTTCCGGCTCAGGTCGGCCTGCGGGGTGAGCAGCTGCGTACGGACCGCCTCCGCGGAGATCAGGCCCGCCCGGGCGAGTTCCGAGTCCGCGAAGAGTTCGAGGAGCGCGTCCCGGCTGCGGCCGAGCCCCGTGCGGAGGTCCTCGTCGAAGGCGCCCTTGGTGGTTCGGGTGCGGACGCGTTCGGGCAGGACGTCCCGCATCGCCTCGGCCAGCAGGGGCTTGTACGCCCAGGGTGTGCACCGTTCGTGCAGGCGCACGGCCAGGGCGGCCTCCACGACCCGGTCGTCGAGGTAGGGCAGGTGCAGCCGGATCCCCGACCGGCCGAAGAGCCGGGCGGCCTGCCGGTACGCCGGTGCCGTCGCCCGCAGGGCCACCAGGAACTGGTGCTGGCCGCGATCGGCGGCGAAGGGGCGGGCGAGGCCGGCGGCCTGCCGCAGCTCCGTCCTGGCCGCGTCGACCGCGACGTCCGTCGCCCAGACGGGGGCGCGCAGCGCCGGCAGACCCCAGCCGAGGGGCGGGTGCCGGCGGGCCGGGGCGGGGCCCGTCAGGGAGTCGGCCTGCTCGCGCCACCAGTCCCCCACGGAATCCGTGCGCGCGAGCTCCGCGAGGGCTGCGCGCCGGGGCCAGCGGTGCAGGGCCTGGTAGCCGCGCAGATGACGTACCGCGAGCGAGGGACGGCGGCGCAGCAGCCGGTGCAGATAGCCGGGGAGCCTGCCGAACAGCTCGTCCGCGCCGTGCCCGGCCAGGTGCGCCCGCGAGCCGTGCCCGGCCAGGAGTCCGGCCGTGTGTCTCATGCGGGCCAGCGTCCGGGTGAAGAGGTAGGGCTGTTCGGTGTCGGCCAGGTCCGCGGGGTGCGCGAACAGGGCGGGGAGTTCCTCCTGCCGCACGACCATGTGCGAGGCGTGCGCCAGCAGGTCCGCCGAGTGCGCGGCGAAGGCCGCGTCGTCGTTGCCCGGGTCCGCCTCGGCCCAGCGGAAGGTGAGCAGCCCGGGTCTGCTGCGGGCGCCGAGGAAGCACAGGGCGGTGGAGTCCATGCCGCCGGACAGGTCGGCACTCAGCGGCAGCTCGTCCGACGCCCGGGACCGTACGGCCTCCTCCAGTGCGTCACGCACCGCCAACGCGCCCTGCTCGAGGGGGAGTTCCGGCTCAGGGGGCGACCACCAGGGCAGTACCTGTGCACGACTGCCGGTCATCACCAGACGGTGGCCGTCGGGGACCGTGGAGACCCCGGACCACACGGCGGCGGTTCCGAGCGGCGCGGGCAGCAGGCCGACGGTCGCGAGCCGCGCGGCCAGCAGGCCTTCGTCCACGCCCGCCCCGGTCAGCCGTGCCAGGAGGTCGGGGCGGTCCGAGGCGACCGGCTGCCCGTCGACCCGGGTGTGGAAGACCTGGCGCAGGCCGGTGACGGTGCCGCGCATGCCGACGCCCTCCGGGGCGGCGACGATCACATGACAACTGCCGGGAAGTTGCCGGGTGAGGGCGTCCGCGTCGGACAGCGAACGCACGCGTCCGGCCAGCCGGGTGAGCCACGCGGTGGTGACCGGGCAGTGCCCGATCACCACCACGTGCACCGAGCCGGCCCGGGCCACGACGGCTTCGTCCGCATCCCACCGGCCCACCAGCCAGGGCCTGCCCGACGGGTGGGCGATGACCTGCGGTGACTCGAAGAGCCACGTGGGGTCGGTGGTGCAGCCGTCGGGCAGGACGACGAACCCGGTGCTCATGTCACTCCGTCCGAGCCGGCCGCTTCCTCAGAAGCCCTGCCTGGCGAGGAAATCGCTGTGGTTGTGGCCGAAGCCGAGGGTGTCCTCCGAGAACTCCCCGACGGCCGTCAGGGCGGGCGGCTCATAACCCTGCTGAACGGCCGGCTCCTCGCGGTACTGCTCCTGGATCTCCATGGTTCTCCTTCCACACGGTCCCGATGGGCTGCTGGCAGGAAGAAAGCTGCGGGCAGGAAAGAACACATGGAAAGCCGAAGCCGGAAATCGGCAAGAAGCTGCTTCACAGCGCATGCGTAACCGCAACGCCGCTGCCCGGGAGACAGGCCCGATGCCCCTGGTCCCCCGCATCCCCGTTCAGAACCGGAGTGCCGGATCCCCGCGCACTCCCCACCCGTTTTTCTTCGATCAAGAGAGTCGCACCCTCGAAGATCCCCGCACAACAGTACGAGCCCCGGATGACCGAAAAGGCGCTCCCCGACGTGCCTTCACACACCGTCCGACGAGGGGGCGATTGCCCGGACCCGGCTGCGGTTGGCCGAAAGGGATCGCCGTTGCCCGGGCGGAACCGAGCACCTCGGCCGACCTCCGGAGAACGGCCCTCACCGACGACACAACCCTTCGGTCCTCCGCCTCATCTTGCCTTCCGTCAGCAGCCGAACTGCCCCGAAAGCAGGAACACTTGCCCACAGTGACCTCTCCCTTCGTACGACGCAGTGCGGCCGTCGCCGCCGCCTTCGGGCTCGCCGCCCTCGCCGGGCCGCAGGCGGCCGACGCGGCGCCGGCCGCCACGGTCACCGGGCCTGCGGCCCTCCACTGGTCCACCTGCCCCGCGGGCACCGACGCACCTCGCGGTACGTACTGCTCCACCATCGAGGCGCCCCTCGACTACGCCAGGCCGAACGGCCGGCAGATCAAGCTCACCCTGTCGATAGCCGGCGCTCTGAACGCCCCGCGCACCCTCGTGGTCAACCCGGGTGGTCCGGGCGAATCAGGCATCGGCACGGCCAAGTTGGTCTGGAGCTCGCTGCCCCAGGACGTCAGCGAGCAGTACAACGTGGTCAGCTTCGACCCGCGCGGCGTCGGTGCCAGCACCCCGGTCTCCTGCGGGGACACCAGGAAGCTGATCAAGCACCCGGCCGTGCCGTACACGCCCGGGACCGCTGCGCAGGAGCAGGCGCGGCTGACCGTGGCCCGCAAGGTCGCCGAGCAGTGCCAGGCGAACGCCAAGGACCTGCTGCCGTACATCACCACCGAGAACGCGGCCCGCGACATGGACCGGATCCGTACCGCGTTCCACCAGGACAAGCTGGACTACCTCGGGTACTCGTACGGAACGAAGCTCGGCGCCACCTACGCGACGCTGTTCCCGTCCCACACCGGCCGCATGATCCTGGACAGCGTCGTGGATCCGACCGTCACCACCTACGCCTCGCAGTACGAGCAGGATCCGGCGCTCCAGCACCGGGCCGGCCAGTTCTTCGCGTGGGCGGCCAAGAAGGACGGCACCTACCACCTGGGCGCCAGTGCGGCGAAGGTGTCGGCCACGTGGAACGCCGTCCGCAAGCAGCTGGACGCCCACCCCGCCGGGGGCAGGGCGGGCAGCGCCGAACTCGATGATCTGCTCGCCTCCGTCATGTACCTCGATATTCAGTGGGGCGACGTGGCCCAGGCCGTCTCGAACTACCGGCGCGGGGACGCCGGCGACCTGCTCGGCGCGACCGACCAGCTCGCCTTCGGGGGCGTGGACCCGGCTCAGCTCGCCTACAACTGCGTGGACGACGCGTGGCCCCGCGACTGGGCGACGTGGCACAAGGAGACAGCGGCGGCCGCGCCCAAGTCCCCGCTGTTCGCCTGGCTGAACACCTGGTACAGCGCCCCGTGTGCGTTCTGGAAGGCTCCGACGGCCCGGCCCGTGAAGATCGGCTCGGCGAAGGTGCCGCCGATCCTGCTGCTCCAGGCGAAGGACGACGCGGCGACCCCGGTCGTGGGCGCGCGACGCATGCACCAGGTGCTTGCCGGCTCCCGCCTCGTCGTCGCGGGCGGCGGCAACCACGGCCAGTACCTCTTCGACGGCAACAGCTGCATGGACGGGCACGGCAGCCGCTATCTGCTCACCGGCCGGCTCCCGGCCGCCGACGGCACCTGCCCGGCGACTCCGGCACCATGAGCGACTCCACGCGTCAGGGCGGGCCGAGCCCGCGTCGCGGAGAGGGCGAGTAGGGCGGCAGACGAGTCGGGCTGTACGCCGGGTTCTGTTCCGAGGGGTCCTCGCGGGCCCCTCGGCGACGGCCATCCATCTAGGGCCGGCGTTGCCACCGGCCTCGTGCGGTCTACCCGCGGACTCGGGCGGGCAGCCCTCGAACGTCCGCGCAGAGCGCTTTTGACGGCGCTCCTCTTGACCTTGCTCCGGGTGGGGTTTACCTAGCTGCCCAGGTCACCCTGGGCACTGGTGGTCTCTTACACCACCGTTTCACCCTTACCGAGGACCGAGGTCCCCGGCGGTCTGCTTTCTGTGGCACTGTCCCGCGGGTCACCCCGGGTGGCCGTTAGCCACCACCCTGCCCTGTGGAGCCCGGACGTTCCTCGGGAAGCCCCCTAGGGGGACTCCACGCGGCCGTCCGCCCGGCTCGTCTGCCGTGTCGACCATGGTACCGGGCGGGTGGACCGGCGCGGACCGGAGGCGGCCGTCGCCAGGACCGAGCCCGTCAGGATGAGGGCGAAAGCGGCCAGCACCGTGATGGTCGGCGGTTCGTCGAGCAACAGGGCGCCCGCCGCCACCGCCACGGCCGGGTTGACGTATGTGATCACCGTCGCCCGTGTCGGGCCCGCCTCCTTGATCAGTTCCAGGAACGCCACGAAGGCGACCGCCGTGCAGATCACTCCCAGTCCCGCCAGGGCTGCCAGGACCGCGGGGGACGGAAGGGAGGACGGGCGGGTCAGGGCCGCCGCGGGGGCGTAGACGAGGGCCGCCAGGGTCAGGCACGCCGCCGTGAGGTGCAGGGACGGGACGTTCTTCAGGCTGCGTGCGGCTATCAGGGGCGCCGTCGCATAGCCCACGACCGTCAGCAGGACCTCGCCCAGGGAGCGGGTGTCGCCGCCGGTCAGGTGCGGGAGGGTCAGGACCGTCACGCCCGCCAGGCCCAGCATCAGGCCCGTGATGCGGCGGGGTCCCAGGTGTTCGGCGTCCGGCGAGACGAAGAAGCGGGAGACGACGACCCCGACGATCGGTACGCCCGCTATCAGCAGGCCCGCCGTCGAGCTGGACAGGTGCCGTTCGGCGTCGGTGAGGGTGAACCAGGGACCCATGATCTCCAGGACCGCGAAGGCCAGCATGGGGCGCCAGTGGGTCCGGACGGTCCCGGCGAGACCGCCCTGGCGCAGGGCGAAGGGGAGCAGCAGGGCCGCGCCGAGCGCGCAGCGCGTGAACACCACCACCGGCGGGGACACCGCGTCCACCGCCACCTTGATCATCAGATAAGGGATGCCCCAGACCACTCCCATCAGGGAGAACAGGAACCAGCCGCGTGCAGTCATACGGCGAGTTTCGGCCCTCGCCTGCTCAGCTGTCTTGAACGCTGTTGCGATAGGCCGCCGGGGTCACCCCGAGCACCCGCCGGAACCAGCGGGTCAGGTGCGCCTGGTCGGCGAAGCCCACCAGGCCCGCCACCTCGGCCGGGCGCAGGCCCGCTTCCAGGAGGCCGCGGGCCCGGGTCACCCGGTACTGGGCGAGCCAGGCGTACGGCGGGATCCCCATCGTCGTACGGAAGGCCCGCAGCAGCTGGTAGCGGGACAGGCCCAGGTCGGCAGCGAGCAGGGCGAGGGAGGGCGGGGCGGTGAGTTCGTCGGCCAGGCGGTCGCGGACGGTCAGGGCCACCGCGGCCGCGCCCGGGACATGGTCGGACACCGGTCGCGCCGTGGAGTGGCGGCGGGCCAGCGCGGTCAGCAGCCAGGGGAGGCGGGATTCGGCCTCCAGCGGATCGGGGCAGGCGCTGAGTTCGGCGTGGGTCAGGCGGAGGGCGGTGGCCAGTTCCGGGTCGTCCAGGAGGGGTTCGCGGAAGTGCGGGAGGCCGCCGAGGGTGCCGTCGGCCAGCAGGGTCGGCTCGGCGTACAGGGCGCGGTAGGCGTAGCCGTCGGTGGTGGTGCCGGGTCCGCCGGTGTGCATCTCGCCGGGTTCGAGGACGACGATCGTGCCGGGGCCGGTGCGGATGTGGCCGCCCCGGTAGTCGATGACCTCACAGCCGCCGACGCACACGCCCACGGTGTACTCCTCGTGCGCGTGCGGGGCGTAGACGTGCCTGCGGAAGCTCGCGGTCAGCAGGTCGAGCGGAGGGCCGCAGCGGCCGAGCCGGGCCCGCGTCCACAGCGCCTCTTCCGCCATCGGGCACCCCCTTGCCGTGCTGTCCGCTACCGGTGCAACGCCGTCAGGCCCCGCTTCCATGCCGCGTCCAGGTCGGCGTCTGCGGGAAACCGGCCGTGGATCTCCAGGATCACCATGCCGTGGGCGAAGGCCCAGACGGCGCGGGCGAGGTCCTGGTCGCCGGCGGACGTCCGCAACAGCGGCAGGGCGGCCCGGTCCTCCAGGCCGGCGGGGAGTTCGGTGCGCGGCAGGGGGCGTTCGGTGACCAGGCAGTACAGGTGCGGGTGGGCGAGGGCGTAGGCGCGATAGGCCTGGGCGAGCGCCTCCAGGGAGCCGGGGGCGCGAGCCGCGGCGGCCTCCAGGGTCTCGGCCGTCTCGGTGAGCAGCTGTGCGGTCAGTTCGACCTCGACGGCGTGCTTGTCGGGGAAGTGCTTGTAGAGGGAGGGGGCCTTGATGCCGAGGCGGTCGGCGAGGGTGCGCATGGTGAGGGCTGCGGCCCCGGACTCCTCCAGGAGGGCGCGGGCGGCAGCGGCGATCTCCCGTGCCCTCGGTGTCAGACGCTCAGCCACGCTGGAAGCCCTCCTTCGTCCGCAGTCCGTATCCGAAGGCGCGATCGTACGAGATGTGGGCGAGCCAGCCGCACAGGGCCGCGAAGGCGGGGGCCCAGGTGAAGGGGGCCGCCGTGCAGACGAGCAGAAGCGCGAGCGGGATCAGGGCGCGGTGCATGGCGTTGTAGTACGGCACCGCACGCGGCGGCAGCTGCCCCTTGGTCATGCGGGGCGCCTCGTCCAGGGCGACCAGGAAGGTGAGGTCCGGCAGGACGAGGAAGAGGAGGGCCGCCCCGCCCGCGAGCCAGCCGTGGTTGACGCCCTCGAGGACCGCGAAGGCCGACCAGAACAGGGCGCTCGCCAGCCATGCCGTGCGGCGGACGACGGTGCGGGCGGAGCCGGTGGGGCGGGACGGGATGACGGTGGTCGCGCTGGTCATGACTGCCTCCGAGGGGGATGGGGTCGTGCGGCGCGGGAGCCGGCGGGGACCGGTTGCCGAACCAAGGTGGCTAACACCGTTAGCCACGACCGTACGGCTAACGACGTTAGCCGTCAAGGGCCCCCTCCCCACCCCCTACGGCAGCGCCCGCTCCAGCGCGCCGAAGGCCGCCTCGATACGGGCCCGGTGATCCTCGGCGATCCCCTCGGCCCGCTCCCCCGCGAGCAGGCGGCGCGCGGTGGCGACGTACACCGAGCGATAGGCGGCGACCGCGAGAGCCGCGAGGAGGCCCGGCTCCGTGACCCCCGCCTCCGCGAAGGCTCCGGCGAGCGCCGCCTCCACCTCCTCGACCCCTTCCCGGGCGCGGGCGCGCAGGCCCGGCGAGTCGAGGACGATCTGCCAGAAGGGCGGGAAGCGGTCGGCGACCCCGCTCAACGGGTGCCGTTCCTCGAGGAGTTCGAGCGCGAGGCGGCGCAGCGCGGCGAGCGGGGTCTCGCCGGGGCCGCGTCGGCGCACCGCCCCGGCGAAGGTCTCCACGGCCTCCGGGATGCGGTCGAGGAACAGGTCCTCCTTGCGGGGGAAGTAGTTGAAGACCGTCATGGTGGAGACGCCGGCCGCCCGGGCGACCTCCGCGACGGTCACCTTGTCGAAGCCGCGCTCCACGAACAGCACCGTCGCCACGTCGGAGATCCGCTGTCGCGTCTGCCGCTTCTTGCGCTCCCTCAAAGGGAGTTCCGCCCCCGCACCGCGCGTCATGCCGTCGTCCGTCATAAGAAAACTATAGCGGCTCGAAAATTTTAGTGACTATAGTGAAGTCTCATGACGACGACGGATTATGACGTGGTGGTGGCCGGCGCGGGGCCGGTGGGGCTCTTCCTCGGCTGCGAGCTGCGGCTCGGCGGGGCCCGGGTGCTGGTCGTGGAACGGCTGACCGAGATCGACCGCACGATCAAGGCGGGCGCGGTCAACATCCCGAGCGCGGTCGCCTTCTACCGGCGGGGGCTGCTGCCCGCGATGGCGGCCGTGTGGGACGCCGCCCGGGAGCGCATGCGCGCCGCCGGGAAGGGCCACCGGATCCCGCCGAAGTTCGCCGGGCACTTCGCCGGGATCATGATGGACCCCGACCTGTTCGACGGCTCCGGCCCCGCCTGGCAGGACGTCGGCCCGGCCGCCGAGGCCGGACTCGGTGTGCCGCAGGCCGAGCTGGAGCGGATCCTGGCCGAACGGGCGCGGGAGCTGGGCGTCGAGCTGCGCCGGGGCGTGGAGCTGACCGGTTTCACGGCGGACGAGGACGGGGTGACCGTGCACCTCGACGGCGACGGCGGTGCCGAGGAGATCAGGGCCGGCTGGCTGGTCGGCTGCGACGGTGGCCGCAGTACCGTCCGCAAGCTCGCCGGGTTCGACTTCCCCGGTACGGCCCCGGAGATCACGGGCTACCAGGCCGTCGTGGAGCTGACCGGCGCCGAGCGGCTGGGCGAGGGCTGGAACACCACCGAGGTCGGGACATACGTCCACGGGCCCTTCCCGGGCCGCATGCTCAGCGTGGAGTTCGACGGGCCCCCCGCCGACCGATCGGCGCCCATCACCGCCGAGGAGCTCCAGGCGAGCCTGCGCCGGGTGTCGCAGGTGCCGGAGGTGACCGTCACGAAGGTGGTCTCGGCGACCCGGTTCACCGACAACGCCCGCCAGGCCACCGACTACCGCAAGGGCCGTGTCCTGCTCGCGGGCGACGCGGCGCACGTGCACTCGCCCTTCGGCGGGCAGGGGCTCAACCTCGGCATCGGTGACGCGATGAACCTGGGCTGGAAGCTCGCCGCCGTGGTGTCCGGCCGGGCACCGGAGTCCCTGCTCGACAGCTACACCGCCGAACGGCATCCGATCGGCGCCTGGGTGCTCGACTGGACCCGCGCGCAGATCGCGCTGATGCGCCCCGACCGGCACGCCCGCGCCCTGCGCCGCGTGGTGACGGACATGGCGCTGACCACCACCGGCACCACCTACCTGGTCACCAGGATCTCCGGCGTCTGGCAGACCTACGACCTGCCCGGCGACCACCCGCTGACCGGGCACAGCGCCCCCGACCTGGAGCTGGCCGACGGCACCCGGCTCGGCGACCGTCTGCACACCGGCCGGGCCCTCCTCCTCGACCTCGGGGACGACCCCGGGCTGCGCGCCCGCGCCGAGGGGTACGGCGACCGGCTCGACGTCTCCACCACCGCCTGCCCCGCCCGGCCGGGCCTGGCCGCGCTGTTCGTACGGCCGGACGGGTTCGTGGCCTGGGCCGCGGACACCGGGGACGACGGCGCGGCCCTGCCCGAGGCCCTGGAGCACTGGCTGGGCACGCCCGCGGCCACCGCCCGGCCGGCCGCTTGACCCTGCCGCAACGCGAGCCGGGCGAGGACCTCGCCCGGCAGGAGGCGGAGATCCGGGAGCGCCGGCAGCGGCCGCGGGCACTGCTCGGGGCCGGGCCGCCGTCCGCCGGGGGACCGTTCTCCCCCGGGCCGGCCCGCCTGCTCGCCGGGCTGCCCGACACCGGCTCCCCGGATCCGGCGGTCGGCGCACGGGCCTCCGCCACGCTCGGACGCTCCGCGCCCGTCGCCCGCATGCCGCTTCTCTGCCGTCCCCGTGAGGTCGGCGTCGTCCGGCTGCCCGCCGACGACGCGCAGGCGCTGGCAGGAGCCCTCACGCGGGCACGAACAGGACCTTCGCCGTCCCCGGAGCCGCCCGGGTGAGCCGGACCCGCAGCCGCTGCCCGAGCGTCAGGTGCTCGCCCTCGATCCGGCCGATGACGGCCGGTGACGCCAACTGCACGGTGCCGGAGGCCGGTTGGTGGTCCGAGAGCTCCACCACACAGGCCTCGAAGAGGTCTCCGACCCGGTCCATGAGGAGGGCGGCCTCGACCAGGTCGACGCACTCCCGCTCGACCGTGGCCGCGCGGTGGCTGCCCTCGGCCATCTGCCGGGGCAGGGCGTCGAGCGCGGCGAGCACCCGGTCGGGCGGGGCGTGGCCGGCCGCGGCCGCGAGGCACAGTTCGCAGGCGTAGCGGTCGGCCAGGCGGCGCAGCGGGGCGGTGCAGTGGGCGTAGGGGGCGGCGACGGCGGCGTGCGTGGTGATCGCCGGCAGCCGCCCGTCCCGGAAGACCGTGTAGCCCGCGCCGCGCAGCAGGGTCGTGCACTCCTGGAGGAAGGCCGCGTGCCGGGGCCGGTGCGGGTCGAGGGTGCGGATCAGCGCCGCGTACGAGACATGGTGCGGCCACTCGATGTGGAGGGCCGTCGCGGTACGGCGCAGTCGGGCCACCTCCCCCACTCTCGGATTCGCTCGAGCGGGGGGACCCCCATCATCGGGGGCGGCCGGAAGGGTGCGCAGGACGCCGGTGCCGGTGGCCAGCATCAGGTCGGCGGCGGCCATCCCGGTGAGCAGGGAGATCTGGGCGTTCCAGCCTTCGGCGGGCAGCGGGGCGCGATAGGTCGGCTCGTAGGTGTGGTCCCGCTCGGTGATCTCCTGCTCGGGGACGTTGAGGGAGATGCCGCCGCGCTCCACCTCGAGAGCCTCGCGGGCGCGGCCGATCTCGCCGAGCAGCGCGACCGGCTCCTCGGCCGTCCCGTCGTCGATCTGCCGCTGCACACCCGCGTAGTCGAGCTTCGCCCGGCTGCGGACCAGGGCCCGGCGCACGTCGACGGCGACGGTACGGCCCTCCGCGTCCAGGTCGAGGATCCACAGCACGGACGGCCGCGGCTGTCCGGGCAGCAGGCTCGCGGCGCCCTCGCCGAGCACGGCGGGGTGCAGCGGGACCTTCTGGTCCGGGAAGTAGAGCGTGTTCACCCGCCGGTGCGTCTCCGCGTCCAGGGGGCCGCCGGGAGCGACGAAGGCGGCGACGTCGGCGATGGCGTACCGGACCCGGTAGCCGGTGCCCCGCCGGGACAGGTGCATCGCCTGGTCGAGGTCGGTGGAGGCGGGAGGGTCGACGGTGAAGAAGGGGAGGTCGGTGACGTCGTACGACGGCAGGGCGGGCGCCTTCGCCGCGCGCTCCGCCTCCTCCTGGGCCTCGGCCGGGAAGCTCTCCGGGATGCCGAGGTCGGCGCGGAGCGCGGCGAGGGCGGCCCGGAGAGGAGCCTCGGGGGCGCCGGTCACGCGGATGGGACGGCGGGGCATACCACCGAGCGTAGGCACAAAGCAGCCCGTGCGGCCTTCGAGGACGCGGCCGTTCCGGCCGAACGGGGGTCCGGGACGGCGCCCCCGGGCGGCCACGGCCAACGCCGTACCCTTGCGCGGAGGTCTACGTAAGGAGTACCCGTGCTTGTCCTGCTGCCGCCCTCGGAAGGCAAGGCGTCCTCGGGCCGTGGCGCCCCGCTGAAGCTGGAGTCGCTGTCCCTGCCGGGGCTGACCGGCGCGCGGGAGGCCGTCCTCGGGGAGCTGGTCGAGCTGTGCGCCGGGGACCCCGAGCAGAACGAGAAGGCGCGCGAGGTGCTCGGTCTGAGCGAGGGGCTGCGCGGCGAGGTCGCGAAGAACGCCGGGCTGCGCACGGCCGGGGCCCGCCCCGCCGGGGAGATCTACACCGGTGTCCTGTACGACGCGCTGGGCCTGGCCTCGCTGGACTCGGCCGCGAAGAAGCGGGCGACGCGCTCGCTGCTCGTCTTCTCCGGGCTGTGGGGTGCGGTGCGGGTGACGGACCGGATTCCCTCCTACCGCTGCTCGATGGGGGTGAAGCTGCCGGGGCTCGGCGCGCTGGCCGGGCACTGGCGTGCGCCGATGGCCGAGGTGCTGCCCGAGGCGGCAGGCGACGGACTGGTGCTGGACCTGCGCTCGGCGGCCTATGCGGCGGCCTGGAAGCCGAAGGGCGAGGTCGCCGGGCGGACCGCGACCGTGCGGGTGCTGCACGCGCCGACGCGGAAGGTCGTCAGCCACTTCAACAAGGCGACGAAGGGCCGGATCGTACGGAGCCTGCTGTCGGCCGGGGCCGCGCCGAAGGACCCCGCCGCGCTGGTGGAGGCACTGCGGGACCTCGGGTACGAGGTGGAGACGCAGGTGCCGGGGAAGGCGGGGAAGCCGTGGGCGCTGGACGTGCTGGTGGAGGAGATCCACTAGAAGCCCGCCGAAAGGCCTTCTGAGGGCGACCGGCTCCGGGCGGCGAGGCGATCCCACGCTCATTGCAGCATGTGCAACGATCTTTGCGCATGCTGCTGTTCATGGGCACGATAAGGGCGTGACCTCGCCGCTGCCCTCCTCTTCGGCTGCCTCCGTGCTGGATCTCGCGCCCGTCGTCCCCGTGCTGGTCGTGCCGGACGCCGCCGTCGCCGTACCGCTGGCGCGGGCGCTGGTGGCCGGCGGGCTGCCCGCGATCGAGGTGACCCTCAGGACCCCGGCCGCTCTGGACGCGATCGGGGCGATCGCCGAGGAGGTGCCGGACGCCGTGGTAGGGGCGGGCACGGTCATCACCTCGGACCAGGTGACGCGGTGCGTGGCGGCCGGGGCACGGTTCCTGGTCAGTCCGGGGTGGACGGACGCCCTGCTGGGCGCGATGCGCGGGTCCGGGGTGCCGTTCCTGCCGGGGGTGTCGACCACCTCGGAGGTCGTCGCGCTGCTGGAGCGCGGGGTGCGGGAGATGAAGTTCTTCCCGGCGCAGGCGGCGGGCGGCACGGCCTATCTGAAGTCCCTGGCCGGCCCGCTGCCGCAGGCCCGCTTCTGCCCGACCGGCGGCATCGGGCCGACGACCGCACCGGAGTATCTCCGCCTGCCCAACGTCGGCTGCGTGGGCGGCAGTTGGATGGTCCCGGCGGACGCGGTGGCCGCCCGGGACTGGGCCCGCATCGAGGCGCTGGCGCGGAGCGCCGCGGGGCTCAGGGACGCAGGTGGGACGTGTCGTTGAACAGCCGCACGCTCGCGTTGCCGTCCGCGTAGTACGCCACCGCCGACAGGGAGGCGGCGGAGAGTTCCATGCGGAACATCGACTCGGGCGGAGCGCCGAGGGCGAGCCGGACCAGGGTCTTGATCGGGGTGACGTGCGTGACCAGCAGGACCGTGCGGCCGGCGTGGGCCGCGACCAGCTTCCGGCGGGTGGCCTCCATCCGGGTGCCCGTCTCCGCAAAGCTCTCGCCGCCGCCGGTGGGGTGCGCCTCAGGGTCGGCGAGCCAGGTGTTCAGGTCGTCCGGGTAGCGGTCGCGGACCTCGCCGAAGGTGAGGCCCTCCCAGGCGCCGAAATCCGTTTCGCGCAGGCCGTCTTCGATGGCCACGTCCAGGCCCAGGCGGGCGGCCACGACACCGGCGGTCTCCCGGGTGCGGGCGAGCGGGGAGGCGACGATCGCCTGGATCGTGCCGCGCCTGGCGAGCGCCTCGGCGACGCGCCGGGCCTGCTCGCGGCCGGCGTCGGAGAGGGAGGGGTTGGTGCCGCCGCTGCCGGAGAAGCGCTTCTGGGGGGTGAGGGGGGTTTCGCCGTGGCGGAGGAGGACGAAGGTGGCGGGGGTGCCGAGGTCGGGGGTGGCGCTCCAGCCGGGGGTGCTGGTGCCGGGTTGCTCGTCGGGGGTGGTGGTCGGGTGCGGCTCGGTGGGGGTGGTGGGGCGCTGCTCGCTGGAAGGTGCCGCTGCGCCCGCCCGCCCCCGCTCTCGGCTTCGCTCGAGCGGGGGGACCGCCATCGACCCGGCGGCACGACTGCCCGGAGCTGCGGTGGCTGCGTCGGCCGCCTCGGGCGAGTCGGCTGCTGCGGCCGCAGCGGGGGTTCTCAGGGCTGCTCGGGCCTTTGCCGCGCCTGCCGTCGCGTCGCCGGGCGGGCCCGACGGCTCCGGGACGGTGCGCGGAGTGTCCAGGGCGGCGCGGGACTCGGACGGAGACCACTGTTCGCCCTTCGCTCCCGCGTCCATCGCCTCGTTGGCCAGGCGGTCGGCGTGTTTGTTGCGTTCGCGGGGGATCCACTCGTAGGTGACACGGTCCGGCGGGAAGACCCGGCTCGCCTCGGCCGCGAGCGGCTTCAGGTCGGGGTGCTTGATCTTCCAGCGGCCCGACATCTGCTCGACGGCGAGCTTGGAGTCCATCCGGACGGCGACCCGGGCGGTGGGGTCGAGGGCGTGCGCCGCGCGCAGGCCGGCCAGCAGGCCCCGGTACTCGGCCACGTTGTTCGTGGCGATGCCGATGTACTCGGCGGCCTCGGCCAGGACCTCCCCCGTGACCGCGTCGCCGACCACGGCCCCGTAGCCCGCGGGCCCCGGGTTGCCCCGTGACCCGCCGTCGGCCTCGACGATGAACTCCCGCACCGCGCAGGCTCCTTACAGACCCGACTCGGCCGTACGCACCAGGATGCGGCGGCAGTTCTCGCAGCGGATCACCGTGTCCGGCGCCGCCGTGCGGATCTCGTTCAGCTCGGTGATCGCCAGCTCCTGGCGGCAGCCCTGGCAGGTGCGGGCGTACAGCTTGGCCGCGCCGATGCCGCCCTGCTGCTCGCGCAGCTTGTCGTACAGCTTGAGCAGGTCCGCGGGGACGGAACCGGCGATGACCTCGCGCTCCTTGGTCACCGTGGCGACCTCGCCGTCGATCTCCTCGAACGCGGCGTCCCGGCGGCCGCCCGCGTCGTCGATCTTCGCCTGGACGGAGGCGACCCGCTCGGTCAGCTCGCCGACGCGCTCCTGGGCGCCCTCGCGGCGCTCCATGACCTCCAGGACGACGTCCTCCAGGTCACCCTGCCGCTTGGCGAGGGAGGCGATCTCGTGCTGGAGGTTGGACAGGTCCTTCGGCGAGGTGACGGCTCCGGAGTCCAGGCGCTGCTGGTCGCGGGCGGCGCGCTGGCGCACCTGGTCCACGTCCTGCTCGGCCTTGGTCTGCTCGCGGGCGCAGTCGCTCTCCTCGGTCTGCGCGGCGACCAGCAGGTCGCGCAGCTGGGTCAGGTCCTTGGTCAGCGACTCGATCTCGGCGTGCTCGGGCAGCGACTTCCGCTTGTACGCCAGCTGCTGCAGGCGGACGTCGAGGGCCTGGACGTCGAGGAGTCGGATCTGGTCGGCGGGCGCGGCGTTCAGTTGGGGGCTCCCGTTGCATCGGAAGGGGCGCGCGAAGCGCTCGTGGGAAGGGCGGTGGTGGGCGACGGGTGGGCGGGGACGGAGGACGCCGCGTGGGCGGTCCAGGGGTCGGTGACCGTCTTGGAGACATGGACCCTGAGGTCCCAGCCGTGGCGGTCGGAGATCTCGTCGAGCTGGGCTGCGGCCAGCTCGCACCAGGGCCACTCGGTGGCCCAGTGCGCCGCGTCGAGCAGCGCGAGGGGACTGTGCGCGACGGCCTCGGAGGCCGGGTGGTGGCGCAGGTCCGCGGTGAGGAAGGCGTCGACGCCTGCCGCGCGGACCTGGTCGAAGAGGCTGTCGCCGGAACCGCCGCTGACGGCGATCGTCCGGATGACGGTCTCGGGGTCGCCGGCCACCCGGATGCCCTGCGCGGTGGCGGGCAGCCGCTCGGCGGCCCGGGCGGCCAGCTCGGCCAGGCTCAGCGGATGGTCCAGCTCGCAGATGCGGCCCTGGCCGCGGCGGCCCTCGGGGTCGGACGGGTCCGGCACCAGGGGGCGTACGACCCGCAGGTCCAGGGCTCCGGCGAGTGCGTCGGAGACGCCCGGGTCGGCCGTGTCGGCGTTGGTGTGGGCGACGTGCAGCGCGATGTCGTTCTTGATGAGCGTGTGCACGACCCGGCCCTTGAAGTGCGTGGCCGCGACCGTGGTCGTACCGCGCAGGTAGAGCGGGTGGTGGGTGACCAGCAGGTCGGCGCCGAGCTTCACCGCCTCGTCGACGATCTCCTGGAGGGGGTCCACGGCGAACAGGACCCGGGTGACCTCCTGGTCGGGGTCGCCCACGACCGTGCCGACCGCGTCCCAGGACTCGGCCCGCTGGGCGGGCCAGAGGTTCTCCAGCGCGGCGATGACTTCAGACAGACGGGGCACGGGGAAAAGGCTACCTGTCCGTTCTGCGGGGCTGTACCGCTCCGCTCTCGCGCGGCCCGGCTCAGCACATGCGTCTCCCTTCCCTCAGGCGAATCGGTTCTGCGACACCCGTATGTGTGAAGCCCTGGTCAGCCGGTCCCACGTCTGTGCGTGCGAAAACTAGCTTCGTCGCCGGAGGTGACCGAACGATGACGGCCTGTGCGATCGAACCCCCTTCCACCGGGGCGTCCGGTGCGGACGACGGTGTGCCCCGGGCGGGATGCGCCATCACGGCGGACGGCGCGTACGCGGCCCGCCTCGCGCGAGGCGGCGACTCCTGGTTCCCGGAGCGCTGGACCCTGGACGGCCCGGAGCCGTACGCGGTCCCGCTGCCCGGCAACCAGCCGGAGGAGCCCGGCACCCAGGTGCAGCCGATGGCGGACGGGCGGGTGCTGATCCACCGGCTCGTCGAACGGCGGCACGCCTTCTTTCTGCTCTACCCGACCGGTCCCGGCACCGGCGAGCTGCCGCTCGGCGCGGTGGAGTGCGCGGAGCCCGGCACCCGGCTCCGGCTGCTGCCGCCGGCGCCGGGCGGTGCGCGCGCCTACGCCCTCGGCGTCGGTCCGCGCTCCACGTCGGTGTGGCTGGTGACGGGCGGCGCCTTCGGGCCCGAGCAGCTGGCCGAGGTTCCGGGGCGGTGCTCGGGCGGGGTCTGGCTGGACCGCACCGGGCGGATGCTGGCGCTGGACCGGGAGCTGGGCGGGCGCACCAAGACGGTCGTGGTGGACCTCGACCGCGGTGGTGAGACCTCGCCCCTGCTGCAGATCGCGGACGGCAGCGACGACCGGCTGCTGCTCGCCGATCCGGACAGCGGGCTGCTGCTGATCTCCTCGAACGCGCCCTCCCCGGGGCAGGAACGATTGGGCTGGGGGGTCATGGGCAGCACGCTGCCCGTGCGCTTCCCGGAGTGCCTGCGCATCCCGGACTGTGCGCTGACGCCGTTCGCGATCCAGCCGGGGCAGGTGCTGACGCCGGAGAACTGTGCGGTGGCGCTGCGCATCGACGGGCCGGTCGGCAGCTGGGTCGGGATCTGGCGGCCCAACGAGCGGAAGGTATGTCATCTGGCCGCGCCCGAGGGGTGGTTGACCGGGTCCGGGCTGTGGACGCGGGACGGGGCGCTGCGACTGCCGTACGCCACGGGGGAGGTCCCGTGCGGCGTGGCGGAACTGACGGCGCCCGGGCCGCAGATGCCGGGACCGGGAGGCGCGGGCCTGACGGACCCGGTGTGCGGCGGTACGGCTGCCGGGGCGCCCGGGGTGTCACGGCCGGCGGCGGAACCGGAACCTCCGGAGCCGGTGGCGGCCCGGCCGGTACCGCTGCAACAGGCACCGCTCGGCGGACTTGTAACGAAGTAGCACCGGTCGGCGTGCCCGCCTGGATTCGGCCCGAGGTGTGCCGGTTACACTCGCCCGGCTGTAAGAGATCATGTTGACGGGGTGAATACTTCCGATGAGCGACACCAGCACGACGGAGCAGCTGTCTGCCGACTCTCAGGAGGCTGTCGGCCATGGCCGGCACCGGGGCCCGATCGCGGCCCAGGAGGGTGAGGCGACTCCGCACGGCCGGCACCGCAAGCCGGTCGAGGAGAGCGCCGAGGCGGCTGCCTGACCGTAAGTAGGGAAGAAGGAAGAGGGGCTCTCCGTCGCACGACGGAGAGCCCCTCTTCCTTCGCGTCGGCGCTCGAGGGTTCTTCTCACCCGCGCCTGAGGATTCCCTTCACCCGCGCTTGAGGCCCAGTACCTCCGCCGCGGCGAACGTCTCCCCCGGCTGCCGGTCCGCATAGTGCGGGGTGAGCAGCGTGTCGAGTTCGTCGTAGGTGAACGTCTCCTGCTTGCTGTCGAACTTCGCCTGCACCCGAGGCCGTTCCATGACCGCGACCATGCCGCCGTGCACGACGAGCAGCTGGCCGTTGATCCGGGCGGCGGCGGGCGAGGCCAGATAGCCGACGAGCGGGGCGACATGCTCGGGGGCAAGCGGGTCGAGGCCGTCCTCGGGCCGGGCCAGGCCCGCGAAGACGTCCTCCGTCATCCGGGTCCGGGCCCGCGGGCAGATCGCGTTGGCCGTGACGCCGTACTTGGCGAGGGCGAGCGCCGTGGAGGTGGTCAGTCCGACGATTCCGCCCTTGGCCGCCGCGTAGTTGGGCTGTCCCGCGGAACCGGCGAGGAACGCCTCCGAGGAGGTGTTGACGATCCTCCCGTACACCGGCCCCCCGGCCGCCTTGGACCGCTCGCGCCAGTGTGCGGCCGCGAAGTGGGTGGTGTTGAAGTGTCCCTTGAGGTGGACGCGGATCACCGAGTCCCACTCGTCCTCGGTCATGGAGAAGACCATGCGGTCGCGCAGGATGCCCGCGTTGTTGACGAGGACGTCCAGCTTGCCGAACTCGGCGATCGCCAGGTCGACCAGGTCGCGGGCCTGCCGGAGGTCGGCGACGTCGCCGGTGTGCGCGACCGCCCGGCCGCCGCTCGCGCGGATCTCGGCGGCGGCCTCCTCGGCGGGGCCTGCGCAGGCCCCGCCGGAGCCGTCGCGGCCGGGCTGTCCGTAGTCGTTGACGACGACGGCCGCGCCGAGCCGGGCGAGTTCGAGGGCTTCGGCCCGGCCGAGGCCGCGCCCGGCGCCGGTGACGACGGCGGACAGCCCTTCAAGTGGCAGTGACATCGGTGGAGTCCTCAGATCTCGATGCACGTACGCAGGGCGGTCCCGGTACGCATCTGGTCCAGTGCCTCGTTGATCTCCGCCAGCGGCACCCGGTGGGTGATCAGGCCCTCCAGGTCGACGCGGCCCGCCCGCCACAGGGCGATGGTGCGCTCGTAGGAGCTGAGGACGTCCCCGCCGCCGTACATGGACGGCAGGATCCGCTTCTCGTCGAAGAACAGCTCGAACATGTTGAGCTGCAGGAAGTCGTCCAGGGCGCCCGCGCCGACCACGACCAGGGTGCCGCCGCGCCGGGTGTTCTCGTACGCGGTGCGGGCGGTGGCGGACCTGCCGACGACCTCGAAGACGTAGTCGAAGCCCTCGCCGCCGGTGACCTGCTGCTTGGCGTCGGCCAGCTCCTCCGGCGAGACGGCCTTCGTCGCGCCGAACCTGAGCGCGGACTCGCGCCGGGAGGCGACCGGGTCGACGGCGACGATCTCGGCGGCGCCCTTCAGCCGGGCTCCCTGCACGGCCGAGATGCCGACGCCCCCGCAACCGATGACGGCGACCGAGGAACCGGCCCGGACGTCCGCGGTGTTGAGGGCGGCACCGAGGCCCGTCGTCACCCCGCAGCCGATGAGGGCGGCGATGTCGAAGGGCACGTCCGCGGGGATCGGCACCGCACAGCCGGCGTCCACGACGACCTCCTCGGCGAAGGTGCCGGTGCCGGCGAAGCCGAAGACGTCACCGCCGGGGCGCTTGAAGTTGGGGGTGCCCGCGTTCATGAACCCGGCCAGGCACAGCTGGGTCTGGCCCCGCTTGCAGGCGGCACAGGCGCCGCAGGCGGGCAGCCAGCACAGGACGACCCGGTCGCCCGGCTTCAGGTGGTTCACGTTCTCGCCGACTTCGAGGATCTCGCCCGCACCCTCGTGGCCCGGCACGAAGGGGGCCGGCTGCGGCAGCACCCCGCTCATCGCGGACAGGTCCGAGTGGCACAGCCCGGTGGCCCGCACCCGGACCCTGACCTTGCCGGGCCCGAAGCCCACCGCCTCGATGTCCTCGAGGACCTCCAGCTTGTCCTGGCCGATCTCGTGCAGTACGGCTGCGCGCATGGTGCGGCTCTCCCCTCGACGGTGGGTTGGCTCAGGAGTGTCGGACGATGGTGTCGGCGAGGACCGGCGCGTCGTCCCGCTCCACGGCGCTCACGGCCACCCTGACGCTCCCCTCCTGCCGCCACATGCGGATACGCAGGGTCTCGCCCGGGAACATCACCCCGGCGAAGCGCGTCGTGTACGAGCGGACCCGGGTCACATCGCCCCCGAGCAGCGTGTCCACGACCGCCTTCAGCGTGATGCCGTAGGTGCACAGCCCGTGCAGGATGGGCTTGTCGAACCCGGCACGTCCGGCGAACTCGGGGTCGGCGTGCAGCGGGTTCCAGTCGCCGGAGAGGCGGTAGAGCAGGGCCTGGTCCGCGCGCACGGGGCGTTCGACGGTCCGGTCGGGTTCGCCGGTGGGCGGATCGAGGCGGTTGGACGGGCCGCGGTCGCCGCCCCAGCCGCCCTCGCCGCGTACGAAGATCTGGGAGTCGTCGGTCCACAGCGGGCCGTCGGCGTCGGCGACCTCGGTGCGCAGGACCAGGATGGCGGCCTTGCCCTTGTCGTAGACGGCGGCGAGCCCACGGGTCGCGGTCGCCGTGCCCTCGGCCGGGATGGGGCGGTGGATCTCCACCGTCTGCCCGCCGTGCAGGACCTTGGCGAGTTCGACCTCCACACCGGGCATGGACAGCCCGCTGATCACGCCCGGCGAGCCGGAGCCCGCGACGGTGGCGAAGCTCGGCAGGACCTGCAGCCGGGACTCCAGGGTGTAGCGCAGCTCGTCGGGATCGGTGGCGGGGCTTTCCTTGTCCGGGTTGGCTCCGGCGCCGATGCCGAGGTGGTAGAGCTGGACGTCCTTGGTGCTCCAGGTGATCTCGCCGGTCCGGGGCTCGGCGGCGAGAGCCTTGGCTGCGTCGATGGGCATGGGGCTCCTGACGGGTCTCAAGACCTCGGTGCGGACGTCCGCACCGTCGGCCGCACCGAGGTCGTCCACGGGGCGGATCTAGAACGCGTTCCAGTCCGGCGCCCCCTGTATAGCCCAGCACTCCACAGTTGTGAAGGCTCCTGACGTCGCGTCAGATGGTGGGGCTGTGACATTTGTACTGCCCGAGTGCGGACATCCGCATCTGCCGGGGCGGCGCCCGGGCTCCTACCGTCGTAGGCATGGCACAGACGCAGCGCGCCGTGTCCCGTACGGGGGCGGTCGAGGCCGGGCCCGGACCGGTACCCCGGTCGCCGAGGGGCGCCGGCCCCGCCCCGGTGCGATCATCATGCCGACCATCCGGCTGCCGGCGTGCGGTTCGTACGCTGTGCTGTCGCACCGCCCCGGGGCGGGCACCATCTGATCGGGGGAACAGGAACATGTCGTGGTGGACGGAGACGAGACGCCGCATCCAGTGCATGCGCGAGGCGCGGGCCCGCTGGCAGGCGGACATGGAGGCCTTCAAAGTCGCGCAGCGGGCCGCCAGGAAGAGCGGGAAGGCTCCGACCGTCGACCACCCGGGCCCGCCGCCCACCGGCTTCGCCCTGCTGCCCTGGCTGCTGATGGGCATGGGGGCCTTCTCCAACCTGCTCCAGGGCAGGACCCCCAACCCGTGGATCGGCGCCCTGGGCCTGCTGGCCTTCAACTCCCTGTACGTCTACGTCACCTTCCGCGCCTTCGACCGCGCGAAGCGCGAGGCGGTCTCCACCCGGGTGGCGCTGCTGCTGATGGCCCTGCTGACCACGGGCCTGGCCGTCGGGTACGGCGGCAACTGGCTGATGTACTTCCCGCTGCTCGGCCTCGCGACCGGCGCCACCCTGCGCGGCCCCTGGCTGGGCCGTACCGGCGTGCTGCTCGCGGCGTACGCGGGGGCCGTCTCCGGGGTCCGTGACGGATGGGGAGACGCGTCGAACATCGGCTACGCAACCTTCCTGTCGAGCATGGTGACCGCCGCGATCCTCGGTCTGTCCGAGGCCGTGCGCGAGCTGCGTGCCGCCCGGGAGGAGCTGGCCCGGCGGGCGGTGGAGAAGGAGCGGCTGCGTTTCTCCCGCGATCTGCACGACCTCCTCGGGCACACCCTGTCGGTGATCGTGGTGAAGTCGGAGGCGGCCCGGCGGCTGGCGCCGCGCGACATGGACGCGGCGCTGGCGCAGATCGGCGACATCGAGTCGGTGGGCCGGCAGGCCCTCACCGAGATCCGCGAGGCGGTGACCGGCTACCGCGAGGGCAGCATGGCCACCGAGCTGACCCGGGCCCGCTCGGCGCTGTCCGCGGCGAGCGTGGAGCCGGTGGTGCGCCAGTCCGGGACGCCGCTGGCCCCGCAGACCGAGGCGCTGCTCGGCTGGGTGGTGCGCGAGGCGGTCACCAACGTCGTCCGGCACAGCGACGCCACCCGCTGCGAGATCACCGTCGAGAGCACCACCGAACAGGTACGGCTCACCGTCACGGACAACGGCACCGGCAAGGCGGTCAGCCGGCCGCGCGAGGGCATCGGCGGCACCGGCCTGAAGGGGCTGACCGAGCGCCTCGCGGCGGCGGGCGGCTCCCTCACGGCCGGCCCGTCGCCGCGCGGCGGCTTCGCGGTCACCGCCGGGCTCCCGGTGGAGCCGACGCAGCCGGCTGCGGCCGTGGCGGCTACGGCGCCCAGGGCGGGCTGACCGCCCAGCTCACGTCGTCGCTCCACGAGGTGCTGCTGTCCCACGCGTTGGATCCGCCGTTGCTCGCCACGTAGACGTCGTAGTCGTAGTGGCGCAGGTACTTCGACGGGTAGTTGTACGAGGCGAACGAGGTACCGGTGCCACTCCTGCCGGTCTGCGGGCAGAAGGTGGCGTCGGCCCGGAACTGGCCGGTGCCGTCCATGGGTTGTTTGTGGATCCGGAAGTCGTAGTGGCGCAGGAAGTCACCGGGATGGTTCCTCGACTCGAAGGAGACACAGGAGCTGTCCGCGAGCCCCCGGCGCACGATCCAGGTCGCGTCGTTCCTGTCGAGGGAGGAGCTGCCGGACGTCACCGGGGAGAGGACGCCCGCGCCGTCCTGGTGGCGGAGGTAGTCGGTGGTGCAGCAGGGCGTCGTCGCGCGCAGCGAGATCTCCGAGCCGGGGCCGAGCGTGCCGGTGCTGCCGGTGGGGCCGCCGTAGCCGACGGAGACGATGTTGCTCTGCACGGCGTCGTCGGCGGCGTCCGTCGGGATGCCGGAGGTCATCACGCCCTCGAAGAAGGACCCGATGGAGCCGTTGCTGTTGTCGCCGCCGGTGCCGAGGACGATCGCGCCCTCCTGGTGCATCGGCGCGTAGCCACCGGCGGTCGGCTCGCCGCCGGAATAGGTCGTCGTCAGTCCGCCGGATTGCGCATTTCCGTATTTCAGCGCGAAATGATTCTGCCCGTTGTTCTTCAGCAGCGCGGTCACGAACGGCAGCGGTCCGGTGCCGGTGCCGGACGTGTTCCTGCTGTTCCCGGCGTCCGACTGGAACAGCCCGTTCTCGAGGTCGGCCTGCACCCAGGGACCCTGCCCGTAGCACGGGGAGAACCAGCACTCGGTGCCGAAGTTGATGGCGTCCATGTGGCCGTTGCCGGTGTCCTTGTTGTTGGTCTCGGCGTTGCCGTAGTCGAAGCAGCAGCGGTTGTTGACGTGGGTGCCGGAAGTCACCATGTACATCCCCTCGGCCTGGCCGTTCACGGCCACGCCCGAGGTCGAGTTGTCCCGGTAGCCCATGCCGGCGGAGATCTCCAGGCCGTAGACCTGGTGCCCGCCGACGGTCACCGGCAGGGCGTCCGCGGGCGCTCCCACGTCGGCCGCGCCGGCCCCGCCCGCGCCCTCGACGGTGAGGTCGTTGTGGCGCGGGGACTGGTCGTAGATCTCGGTGATGATGCAGGTCGTGCCGGAGCAGAAGGAGTCCTGGGCGGCCGCGTTCGCGTATCCGCCGGGTGCCTGCAGGCCTATGTTCGCGGCGGCGCCGTCGGAGGCCCGCTGCACCCGGTAGAGCGGGCCTCCGTACGACGAGTGGAGCGCCCGGACGAGGCTGTGTGCGGCGACGCAGGGCGTGCCCGCGGCCGCGTAGACGTCACAGGGCAGCGAACTCGCGGCGGCGGCCTGCGGGGCGCCGACGCCGACGACGAGCGCGGCGACGGTGGCGAGGGCCGCGAGCACGGACAGGGCGGCGTCCTTGAGCCGCCGCGGGCAGGAGCGCAGGAGTCTGGGGGACACGTGCACCTCTTCGGTTCCTCGTAGGGGGGTGTGGGGGTCGGCCGGATTGGTCGATATACCGAACGTCGTTCGATCGAAATGCCGAACCTAATCGACGTCGAAATACCGAACAATTACGGGAAATTCAGAGGCGATTGTTTGCGGACCGCCGACGGCCGTCAACCCCGCGGACCCGAACAATGAAGACTCTTTAATGGGCCCGTCCTTGGCTACGCTTGGGCCGTGAAGAACATCCGAGTCCTGCTCGCCGAGGACCAGGGCATGATGCGCGGCGCCCTCGCCCTGCTGCTCGGTATGGAGGACGACATCGAGGTGGTCGCCCAGGTCTCGACCGGCGACGCGATCCTGCAGGCCGCGCTGCTGCACCGGCCGGACGTGGCGCTGCTGGACATCGAACTCCCGGGCATCAGCGGCCTGGACGCGGCGGCCGAACTGCGTGAACAGGCGCCCGGCTGCCGGGTGCTGATCCTGACCACCTTCGGGCGGCCCGGCTATCTGCGCCGGGCCATGGAGGCCGGAGCGGCCGGGTTCCTCGTCAAGGACGGGCCGGTGGAGGAGCTGGCCGCGGCGATCCGGCGGGTGCTCACCGGGGAGACGGTGGTCGATCCGGCGCTGGCCGCGGCCGCGCTCAGCGCCGGTCCGAATCCGCTGACCGCCCGGGAGTGCGAGGTACTGAAGGCGTCGGCGGACGGCGCGACCGTCGCGGACGTCGCCGCCCGGCTCCATCTGTCCGAGTCGACGGTCCGCAACTACCTGTCCTCCGCCATCGGCAAGACGGGTACGCGCAACCGGGCGGAGGCAGTGCGGGAGGCCCGGCAGCAGGGGTGGCTGTGACCTCCCGGAAGGGTTGCCTCGTCACCTCTCGGAGGAGTTGTCCCGCCACCTCCCCGGGGGCTGCCTCGCCACCTCCCCGGGGGGCTGCCTCGCCACCTCCCCGAGGTGCTACTTCGTCACCTCCGCCGACGCGTAGGACGTCCCTTCCGGTGCCACGCACGTGAACCAATTGGCCCCCCGGAAGCCGTCCACCGAGCGGATCGCCGATCCCGTGTCGTGGGCGGAGAAGCCCTCGGCCGGCTCGGCCACGGACGTCGTGCCGTCCTTCCAGCGGCAGGTGACCTGCCGGGCGGTCTTGGCGACGATGCCGATCACCAGCCGGCCGGAGCTCTCACCGCCGGTTCCCAGCCGGGTCGCGGCGGCCTCCATGTCCGTACCGGAGAACCGCTCGAACTTCTCGACCGAGTTGAACATCACCTGCTGCGGCCGGTCGATCTCGCCCCAGCCCCGGACCGCGAAGAAGGAGGTCATGCCGATCAGGTCGGCGGGCTCGTCGCCTTCCGCCGGCTTGATGCCCAGCTCGGCCATGGCGTCGAACTGCCGGTCCGCCTCGGCCTTGTTGCGCGGCGCTCCCCACACCTGGACGGTGACGTTCCACCCTTTGCCCCGGTAGGTCCCCCTCGCAATCTCGGTCCGCTGCGGCTCGTACACATGCCGCTCCTCGGCCGAGGCGGGCGGCTTCGCCACGTTCGCCTGCCGGTCCGCATGGCCGCCGCCCGGCAGCCCCGTCACCGCCAGGGCGCCCGTCGTCCCGGCCACCACCAGCGCCGTGGCCGACGCCACCGCCCACCGCCGGGCCCTGCGCCGCCGGCCGCCGCGCAGCACCGCCTGCACCGGGGCCGTACCGATCTCGACCTCGTCCGCGGCGTCCGCGAGGAGGAAGGCGATGTCCGTCTGCGTCATGTCGTGCATCTCCCGGTCCGCGCCCATCACTTCCGCCCTCCCTGCGTCACCATCTCCACCAGCCCCGGCAGGGCACGGAGTTTCGCGATGCCCTTGGCCGCGTTGCTCTTGACCGTGCCGACCGAGCAGCCCATCGCCTCCGCGGTCTGGGTCTCCGTCAGGTCCTCCCAGTAGCGCAGGACCACCGCCTCCCGCTGCCGCCCGGGCAGCTGGGCGAGCGCCTTGAGCAGTGCGCTGCGGTCGTCGGCCTGCGCGATCCGGTCGCCCGTCTCGGGCACCTCGTGCACCAGGCCCGAGTCGTCCTTCGGCGCCAGGAACTCCTTGAGCCGTCTTCTGTGCCTGCGGGCATGCGCGTTGATCATCACGCGCCGTACGTACGCCTCCGGGTCGTCGGCGGAGCCGACCTTGCGCCAGTGCACATAGACCTGTTCGAGCGTCGACTGGACCAGGTCCTCCGCGGCGTGCTGCTCCCCCGTGAGGAGAAACGCCGTGCGCATCAGCCGCGGCCAGCGGCCGATCATGAAGCTCTGGAACTCCCCGTCCCGAGCCTGCTTCCGATCCCCCATGGGCACCTCCTTGATGTCAAAAGGAGTCCACGGGCCGCCCGGACCGTTGCCTCAGTGCGCGGAACTCGGAGAAATCTTCCGCGGCAGCCACAGCAGCATGAGCACCGCCCCGCCCAGCAGCACCCCGGTCCCGGCCCGGAACGCCAGCGCGTACCCCTCGGTCAGGGCCTCGGCCCCGACGCCGTCGCCGGTGCGGGCGGTGCGCGCGGCGGCGATCGTCGACATGACCGCGAGCCCGATCGAACCGCCCATCGTGCGCGAGGTGTTGACCAGACCGGACACCAGCCCGGCGTCCGAGGGCGTTGCCCCCGAGGTGGCGAGCGCGGCCAGCGGCGTCGCCGAGAGCCCGGCGCCCAGCATCATGAGGATCCCGGGGACCATGATGGAGGTCAGGTAGGCGCCGTGGGCGCTCATCGTCGACTGCCACGCGAACCCGGCGGCCGCCACCAGTGCCCCCAGCACGGCCACGTTCCGTGCGCCCAGCGTCGGCAGGTAGCGGGGCGCCAGCTTGGAGCCGAGGACCACCGCCAGGGAGCTGGGCACCAGGGCGAGTCCGGCGCCCAGCGGCGAGTAGCCGAGCACGTTCTGCGCGTACAGCGTCATGAAGAACCACATGCAGAACATCGCCGAACCGCTCAGGAACATCGCCGTGTTCGCCGACGCCACCGAGCGCAGCCGGAAGAGTCCGAGCGGCATCAGCGGGGCCGCGGTGCGGGCCTCGACGGCGAGGAACGCACCGACCAGGGCGAGTCCGGCGGCCAGCGGCACCAGCGTGGCCGCCGCGGTCCAGCCCTCGGCCTCGGTCTGCGAGATGCCGTAGGCCAGCGTCGCCAGACCCGCCGTCACCAGCAGCGCGCCCGGCAGGTCGAGCCGCCGCCCGTCCCCCGCGCGGCTCTCCGTCAGCCACTTCAGCGAGCCGGCCAGCACCACCGCGCCCACGGGCACGTTGATCAGCAGCACCCAGCGCCAGGACAGCGTGTCCACCAGCGCCCCGCCGACCAGTCCGCCCGCGGCTCCGCCGCCCGCGCCCACCGCCGTCCAGGTGGCGATCGCCCGCGCCCGGGCCGGGCCCTCGGGCACAGCCGCCGTCAGCAGCGTCAGCGTCGAGGGCGCCAGCACCGCCGCGCCCAGCCCCTGAACGGCCCGCGCGAGCAGCAGCTGCCAGCCCTCCTGGGCGAGCCCGCCGCCCAGCGAGGCCAGCGTGAACAGGCCGAGCCCGACCAGGAACATCCGCTTGCGCCCGTACAGGTCCCCGGCCCGCCCGCCGAGCAGCATGAACCCGGCGAACGCGATGGCGTACGCGTTCACCACCCACTGCAGGCCCGATGCGCTCAGCCCGAGGTCCGTGCGCATCGAGGGCAGGGCGACGTTCACCACCGACACGTCGAGCACGACCAGGAACTGTCCGGCGCAGGCCAGCGCCACCACGAGCCAGGTGGGCGAGGTGACGCGGCGGGATATGAGGGGCGAGGTGTCGGCGGCTTCCAGCATGAGTGTCATGCTCTCAACCCGGTTACGGTCCTTGCATCGGCATTTCGGACCACCGGGTCCTGGGTCGTACGTCCTACGCCTGGACGGCACCGAGGGCTACGCCTGGACCGCACCGCGTGCTACGCCTGGACCGCACCGCGTGCTACGCCTGGACCGCACCGAGCGCCACGGCCGGACTACACCGCCCTCAGCAGGGTCACCACCGCGGCCCCGCCCAGACCGATGTTGTGGGCGAGACCCACCCGGGCCCCGGCCACCTGCCGCTCCCCCGCCTCGCCGCGCAGCTGCCAGACCAGTTCGGCGGCCTGGGCGAGGCCCGTCGCACCCAGCGGGTGGCCCTTGGAGATCAGCCCGCCGGACGGGTTCACCACCCAGCGGCCGCCGTACGTCGTCGCCCCGGACTCCACGAGCTTGCCGGACTCCCCGGCCGGGCACATGCCGAGCGCCTCGTAGGTCAGCAGTTCGTTGACGGAGAAGCAGTCGTGCAGCTCCACGACGTCCACGTCCTCGATGCCGAGCCCGGACCTCTCGTACGCCTGCCCGGCCGCCTCGCGGGACATCGGCTGCCCGACGACGTCGATGCAGGAGCCGGACGCGAAGGACTCCTCGGTGTCCGTGGTCATGGCCTGCCCGGCGATCTCGACCAGTCCGGTCAGGGAGCGCTCCTCGGCGAACCGCTGCGAGACCACCACGGCCGCGGCGGCGCCGTCCGAGGTCGGCGAGCACTGGAGCTTGGTCAGCGGCCTGTGCACCGTGCGTGCGGCGAGGATGTCGGCCACCTCGTACACGTCCCGGAACTGGGCGTAGGGGTTGTGCGCCGAGTGGCGGTGGTTCTTGGCGGCGACGGCGGCGAGCTGGGCCTCGGTGGTGCCGTACCTCTCCATGTGCTCGCGGGCCGCGTCGCCGAAGATCTGCGCGGTCGGCGGGGTCATCTCGAAGCCGTGCCGGGCGGCCATGACCCCGTAGTGCCGCGCCACCGGAGAGGTCGAGCTCCAGTCATCAGCGGCTCCGCCGCGGGCGCCCCCGTCCGCGCCCGGGCCGAGCGCGCCCTTCTTCATCTTCTCGAAGCCGAGCGCCAGCACGCAGTCGCAGGCGCCGCCCTCGACCAGCTGGCGGGCCAGCATCAGGGCGGTCGCGCCGGTCGCGCAGTTGTTGTTGACGTTGTAGACGGGGACGCCCGTCAGGCCGAGTTCGTAGGCGGCTCGCTGGCCGGCGGTCGAGGGCTGGAAGCAGTAGCCGACTGGAACTTGTTCCACATCGGTGTACGCGAGACCGGCGTCCGCGAGCGCCGCTCCACCCGCCTCCCGCACCATGTCCCAGTAATGCCATTCCCGGGTCTCGGGCTTCTCGAAGCGGGTCATCCCGACCCCGGCGACATAGGCCTTCATGGCGCGCAGATTAGAACGTGTTCCATCAATACACCAGACCCTGACGGTGGCTCAGAAACCCATGGGCCGGTCAAGAATTCATTAGAGGCCCGAAGCAACGGAATAGTTGCCTGTGCATACGAGGTTGAGACAGCACTCATCTCGCGCGGAAGGCCTTTGCCCCATGACCCACACGACGACCGACCAGCCCGACCGGAGGGCCGGCGCGGCAGTGGTCCCGGTGCTCGCCTTCGCGGGCATCGTCGTCGCGGTGATGCAGACGCTGCTCGTGCCGGTCATCAAGGACCTGCCTCAGCTACTGGACACCGCCCCCAGCAATGCCACCTGGGTCCTCACCTCGACCCTCCTGTCCGGAGCCGTGGCCACCCCGATCATGGGCCGGCTCGGCGACCTCTACGGCAAGCGGCGCATGCTGATCCTCAGCCTCGCCGTGATGGTGGCCGGCGCCCTGGTCAGCGCGCTCACCAGCGCGTTGCTCACCATGATCGTGGGCCGTATCCTCCAGGGCTTCGCCATGGGCGCGATCCCGCTCGGCATCGGCCTGATGCGGGACATGCTGCCGCGCGAGAAGCTCGGCTCGGCCATGGCCCTGATGAGCTCCTCCATAGGCGTGGGCGGCGGCCTCGCGCTGCCCGCCGCCGCCCTGGTCGCGCAGCACACGAACTGGCACGCCCTCTTCTACGGCGCCGCCGGCCTCGGCGCGCTCGCCATCGTCCTGACCCTCCTCGCCGTGCCGGAGTCCCCGATGCGCGCCGAGGGCTCCTTCGACCTGCTCGGCGCGCTGGGCCTGTCGACCGGCCTGGTGCTGCTCCTGCTGCCCATCACCAAGGGCAGCGACTGGGGCTGGTCCTCCGGCACGACGCTCGGCCTGTTCGCCGCGTCCGCCGTCGTCCTCGTCCTGTGGGGCCTGTTCGAGCTGCGCGTGAAGGCACCGCTGGTCGACCTGCGCACCACCGCCCGCCGCGAGGTGCTGCTCACCAACCTCGCCTCGATCATGGTCGGCGTCAGCTTCTACGTCGTCTCACTGGTCCTGCCCCAGCTGCTCCAGCTGCCGAAGGCGACCGGCTACGGCCTCGGCCAGTCCATGGTCGTCGCGGGCCTGTGCGTGGCCCCGCTGGGCCTGACGATGATGTTCACCGCACCGGTCTACGCCCGCCTGTCCGCCCGCTACGGCCCCAAGGTCACCCTGATCACCGGCCTGCTGATCATCGCCATCGGCTACGGCGGCGGCCTCGGCCTGATGGACGCGGCCTGGCAGACCATCGTCACCTCGGTCGTCCTCGGCGCGGGCATCGGCCTCGCCTACTCCTCGCTGCCCGCGCTGATCGTCGGCGCGGTCCCGGCCTCGGAGACCGGCGCGGCCAACGGCCTCAACACGCTGATGCGGTCCATCGGCACGTCCGTCTCCAGCGCCGTCATCGGCATGGTGCTGGCCAACACGGCGAACAACGTGGGCGGGATCGCGATCCCGACCATGCACGGCTTCCGCGTCTCCTTCCTGATCGCCACTGCCGCCGTCGCGGTCGGCCTGCTGCTCGCGGTGTTCCTGCCGAAGGCGGCCCGCCCTGCCCCGCAGCAGCACACGCAGTTGCGCGCGAGCAGCGAGGAGGAGGCCGGCATCGAGCACGCCGAGGAGGTCCTGCAGGGCTTCCGCGGCCGGGTGCTGGACGCCGGCGGCGCCCCCGTCGCGCGCGCCAAGGTCACCCTGATCGACCGCCGGGGCCGCCAGGCGGGCGCGACCCTCTCCGAGGCGGACGGCAGCTACGCCCTCGCGGTCCCGGCCCAGGGCGCCTACGTCCTGGCCGCCAGGGCCGCCGGACACGGCCCGCACGCCTCGTCCGCGACCCACGCCGGGGACGAGCGGGCGGTCGAGCTGGACCTCGCACTGCCGGGCGAAACCGTCCCGACCCGCTGAACTCCCGCCGCGGCGAACCTTTTTCGCCGGGTCCGCCCGGCATCCGGGGCCCGGAACCGGACGAGAAGGGTTCGCCGCGCCGCCACACTTCCTTGACCATTCGTTCCGGGCGACGTCACTTTGTGCACATGAGGTGAAGCGGCTGCCGGCCAGGTCGTCCGGCGGGGGAGCTGGGAACGGGGCGGTGTGTGGGGCGGTCTCCCGGTCACGCGGCCACCGGACCGTACGCCGAACGGACACAGGGGGATTTTCTCTGTCATGAGCATGACCAAGTTCACGCGTATCTCCGCGGTCGCCGCCGCGGCCGTGTGCGCACTAGCGCTCCCGGACTCCGCCCACGCCGCGATCATCACGTCCCACCTCCAGAACGTGCAGACCGACCACTGCATGGCGATCCCCGACTCCAGCACGGCCAACGGGGCCGACGTCATCCAGTGGACGTGCAACCACAACAAGGACCAGCAGTGGATCCTGCAGGGCGTCGGCGGCGACAACGGCGACCGCGTCCGCGTCCGGAACGTCCACAGCGACAAGTGCCTCGCCATGCCCGACGCCGACACGGCCAACGGCACCCGGGCCATCCAGCGGACCTGCAACGGCGGCAGCGAGCAGACCTGGATCTACGACAGCATCGGCCGCCTGCGCAACGTGCACAGCGACCGCTGCCTGGCGGTGCCCAACGGCAGCATGACCAGCGGCACCGGGATCGTCCAGTGGACCTGCACGACGAACAGCGACCAGAGGTGGGCGCAGAGTTGAGAACCCTCCGTGTCCCACTGCCGCGCAGACGGCGAAACGCCCTCGCCACGGCCGCCCTCGCCCTGGCGGTCGCGCCCCTGCCTACCGGCTCCTCGCCGACCGGACCGATCGGCACGGCAGCCGCGGCCGAGAGCAGCGCGACCGCCGGCAGCCCCGTCCAGGCCCGGCTCTACGACCAGGGCACCGGCAAGTGCCTGGCCGACCCCAACTCCGACACCTCCAACGGAACCGTGCTCATCCAGTGGACATGCAGCACCAGCCAGAGCAAGTACTGGACGCTCGAACCGGTGGCGGGCGGATACCACGTGCGCAACCAGGCCAGTGACAGGTGCCTCGCCATCGGCAGCGGCAGCCTGGCGGGCGGCGCCAAGGCCATCCAGTGGACCTGCGGCAGCGGCAAGGAACAGATCTGGGTCCACGACGACCTCGACCGGCTGAAGAACCTGAACAGCAGCCTGTGCCTGGCCATCCCCAACACCAGCACGACGGGCGGCACGGAGGCCGTCCAGTGGACCTGCTCCGCCAACGAGGACCAGCAATGGCTGTGGTGACCCGCACACGAGCGGGGCTCGTGCTCCTGACCGCGCCGGCCGTCGCCCTGGCCGGCCTCCTGCTGCCCCGCCCCGCCTCCGCCGAGGGCACCTCCGGCGAACACACCGTCCACACGGACACCGCGACGGAGGGCGACGGCCCCCGCACCCCCGCCGTCATCAGCACCGGCGCGAACAACGCGGTGGTGGCCTGGCGGGAGGGCTTCCTGCCGGGGAAGGTGGACCACGGCTACATCCGGTACGCGTACACCACCGACGGCGGCGCGACGTGGAGCCGCCCCCGGACGCTGGCCCAGGAGACCAGCGCGTACTCCTGGCACTACGTCATCCTCTACCGGGCGGGCAACCAGCTCTTCGCCTACCTCGGCCGCACCACGGCCAAGGAACCCGGCACGACCGACGACAACACCGACGGCCTGCCGATCGACGGCATCGTCGTCAAGCGCAGCACCGACGAGGGCCACACCTGGCAGGACTACCCCGTCACCATGCCGTTCTACGACGCCGCGACCAATCCGTCGGGCATCAAGAACCTCGTCATGGCCGGGCGCCCGCTCCAGCTGGCCGACGGCACCCATGTCATCCCGTTCTGGTCCTCGGGCCGGAAGAACGGGGTGCTGCGGTCCACGGACCTGAAGAACTGGACCGCCGGCGCCATGGTCCCGGACCCGAGCGGCTACCAGGGCGCCGAGTCCCAGATCGCCGTCTCGCAGGACGACCCGAACAAGCTGGTCATGGTCGCCCGCAGCGGCGGACCGGCCTCCGCCCCGACCGCCACCAGCTCCGACGGCGGCAGGACCTGGACGCCCTTCACGCTCGACACGAACCTGCCGAGCCACGACGTGAAGAGCTGCTTCACCAAGGACAGCAACGGGACGTACCTGTACATCTACAACACCGCCGCCGACCGCGACGTTCTCCAGTACAAGGTCAGACGTCCCGGTCAGGCCTGGAGCGCGGACAGGTTCCTCGCCGACGGGGCCACGGCCGACGAGGACCCGACACCGGCCGGTACGGGGGCGGGCTGGGACACCTACGCCATGGCGGACGAGTACGCGCCCGGCAAGTTCTACGTCACCTGGGAGTTCGACACCTCGCACATCAAGGTGATGAAGCTCGACATATCGGACACGACCGGCTAGTCCGCAGCCGTACCACTCCGTGCCCGCCGTCCGTACCCCCTGTCGCCCGCCCGGCAGGGGGTACGGCAGCATGGAGCGCCCACCCGCACATGCGACCGAGAGGACCCCCATGCCCGCGGCACCCAAGCCCGAGATCCTGGCCGCGTTCGAGACCGCCAAGGGGTTCATGCCCACGGACGAGGGACTGGCCCTGTACGCGGCGGCCGTGGAGGCCGGACGGCTGGGGCTGCCCCTGCTGGAGGTCGGCACGTACTGCGGGCGGTCCACCGTCCTGCTCGCCGACGCCGCCCGCGAGGCCGGCGTCACCGCGCTCACCGTCGACCACCACCGGGGCAGCGAGGAGCAGCAGCCGGGCTGGGAGTACCACGACCCGGAGACCGTGGACCCCGAGATCGGCCTGATGGACACGCTGCCGACCTTCCGCCGCACCCTGCACGGGGCGGGCCTGGAGGACCACGTGGTCGCACTCGTCGGCCGCTCCCCGCAGATCGCCGCGATCTGGAACTCCCCCCTCGGCCTCGTCTTCATCGACGGCGGCCACACCGACGAGCACGCGAGCGCCGACTACGAGGGCTGGGCCCCCCATGTGGCCGAAGGCGGCCTGCTCGTCATCCACGACGTCTTCCCGGACCCGAAGGACGAGTTCACCGGCCAGGCGCCGTACCGGGTCTACCTGAGGGCCCTGGAGTCGGGCGCATTCACGGAGATCTCGGTGGCCGGGTCGCTGCGCGTCCTGCGGCGAACGGAAGCGGGGATCAGGACCCACGGTTAGAGTCGCACTCGTGTCGTACGTAGGCCCTGACTTCGAACCGCCGCAGCCCCGTCGCCCCCGGCGCGGGCCGCTGACCGTCGCGCTCGCCGCACTCGTGCCCGGCGCGCTGCTGGGCTGGCTGGTGTACGAGACGGTGGGCGGATCCGGCGGCTCGGACGGCTCGGACACCGCGGGCGCGCGGACCTCCGCCTCGCCGAGCACGGCCGAGCCCTGGTCGGCGCCCGCCACCGACGACGGCAAGAAGCCGAGCACGACGCCCACCGGCTCCGCCCCCGCCGGCTCCGGCTCCCTCGAGGGCAAGGTCGTCGTCATCGACCCGGGCCACAACCCCGGCAACTTCGAGCACACGGCCGAGATCAACCGCCAGGTGGACATCGGCACGAACAAGAAGGAGTGCGACACCACCGGCACGTCCACCAACTCGGGCTACACCGAGGCCCGGTTCACGATGGACGTGGCCCACCGGCTGCGCGCGATCCTGGAACGGCAGGGCGCCACGGTGAAGCTGACGCGCGACGGCGACTCCCCGCCCTGGGGCCCGTGCGTCGACGAGCGGGCCCGGATCGGCAACACGGCGCACGCGGACGCGGCCATCTCCATCCACGCCGACGGGTCGGCGCAGGGCAACCGCGGCTTCCACGTCATCCTCCCGGCGTCCGTGCACGCCGGCGCCGCCGACACCCGCCCCATCGTCGGCCCTTCGCGCGACCTGGGCGAGCGCATCGCGGGCCGGTTCGTGAGCGTCACCGGCGAGCCCCCCTCCAACTACGTCGGCGACGGCACCGGTCTCGTCACACGTCAGGACCTGGGTGGTCTCAATCTGTCAACAGTTCCCAAGGTCTTCATCGAGTGCGGCAACATGCGGGATAGCAAGGACGCGGCACTGCTGACCAGCGGCGCCTGGCGGCAGAAGGCCGCGCAAGGGATCTCTGAGGGAATCGTGAGTTTCCTGCGCGAGTCGTGACCGGCGGGCGGAACCGGCCGGACAGCAGGATCTTGCGGACGATAGTGTCTACCGACGACGAGACGACTCACGAAGGACCTGAAGTGAATATCCGCTCCCTCACTAGAGGCGATGGCGTGGTGATCGGAGCAGCGGTGTTGCTGTTCATCGCGTCGTTCCTCGACAACTACTCGTACGACGGGGCAGACGGCCTCGACCTCCCGAACCTGTGGGACAGCGGACCGGTACTGCTCAGCGTCGTCCTCGCGGGCCTCATCGGGGCGGGGCTCCTCGTCTTCACCCGCACCACGGACAAGCCGCTCAAGGTGGCGGGCCTGGACCTCGGTCAGTTCGGCGTCGCATTCACCGTCTTCGCCGCATGGAGCGCCCTCGGCAACGTCATCGACCCGGCCGGCGGCGCGAACAACTTCGGCAACATCGGCAAGGGGCCGAGCGCCGGCACCGGCCTGGTCCTCGCGCTCATCGCCACCCTGGTGATGGCCGCCGCAGCGGTCGCCACCCCCCTGGTCCCCGCCCTGCAGGCCGCCCTGGTCCCGGCTGCCAAGCCGGCCGCGCCGCAGCCCTACGGCGCCCAGCCGCCCGGTGGTTACGGCTACCCGGGCGCCCAGCCGCAGCAGCCCTACGGTGCGCAGCCGCAGCCGGGCCAGCCGTTCGGGCAGCCGGGCCCGCAGGGTGCTCCGGGTGCACAGGGTGCACCGGGCGCCTCGGCCGCCCCGGCGCCGCAGCCGGCCGCCGCGGACTTCTCGCCGTTCTGGTTCGCCGTTCCGGTGGCGCGCGCGCTGTTCGCGGAGGACGGCTCGCCGACCCCGATCGCCGAACTGGCGCCGGGCACCTGGTACCTGGCGGTCGAGCAGCGCGGCGCGCAGCTGATCGCGCAGACCCAGGACGGCCGCCGCGGTGTGCTCCAGGACACCTCCGGGATCCAGCGCGGCTGAGCCGCACCGGTACCGTCGCACACGGCCCCTCGCCCTTCCGGGCGGGGGGCCGTTGCCGTACAGTCGCCTCCCGATGTGAACTGACGGTCCGTCAGGAGGCAGGCATGCGGCTCGGTCTGGCACTCGGCTACTGGGGGCGCGGTCCGGGCGCCGGCCACGTGGAGCTGGCCCAGGAGGCGGAGCGGCTCGGGTACACCTCCGTGTGGACGGCCGAGTCCTGGGGCTCGGACGCCTTCACCCCGCTGACCTGGATCGCCGCTCAGACGTCAACGATCGCTCTGGGCACGGCAGTTGCCCAGATGGCCGCCCGCTCGCCGACCACGACCGCCATGCATGCGCTGACCCTCGACCACCTCTCCGGCGGGCGCATGCTGCTCGGGCTGGGTCTCTCCGGGCCGCAGGTGGTGGAGGGCTGGTACGGCCGCCCGTTCCCGAAGTCGCCGCTGACCGCGACCCGGGAGTACGTGGACGTCGTACGGCAGGTGCTGCGGAGACAGGGGCCGGTGGAGTCGGACGGGCGCTTCCATCCGCTGCCCTACCGGGGCGCGGACGGCACGGGGCTCGGCAAGGCGCTGAAGCCGATCACCCATCCCCTGCGCCGCGACCTGCCCGTCCTGCTGGGTGCGGAGGGCCCCAAGAACGTGGCCCAGACGGCGCGGATCGCCGACGGCTGGCTGCCGTTGTACTGGGCGCCGAGCCGGCCGGAGGTGTACGGGGACGCGGTACAGGAGCTGCCCGAGGGGTTCGTGGTGGCCCCGATGGCGCGGGTGACGGTGTGCGACGACGTCGCCGAGGGGCTTCTCCCCGTCAAGGCCATGCTCGGCTTCTACATCGGCGGGATGGGGCACGCGGCCCGCAACTTCCACGCCGACCTGATGGCCCGCATGGGCTATGAGGAAGAGGCCCGGCGTATCCAGGAGTTGTTCCTGGCCGGGCGGCGCGAGGAGGCCGTGCTGGCGGTGCCGGACGCCTTCGCCGACGAGATCTCTCTGGTCGGCCCCCGCGAACGCATCGCTGAGCGGCTGGAGTTGTGGCGAGGGGGTCCGGTGACCGACCTGCTGGCCCTGTCACCGGACCCGCGCACCCTCCGGGTTCTGGCGGAGCTGAACTCCTAGCCACCGGTCAGCTGTGAGGCGGACGGCACCTTGTCCTTGACCGGCGCGCCGGCGCTGCTCCCGGCGTCCTTGACCTTGTTGATGATGTCGTCGAAGGCGCCTGCCGCGTCCGTGTCACCGCTGCGCAGCTTGGACGGCAGGTCCTTGAGCGCTGCGATACCGGCGGTCAGCGGGGCGAGGGCCTTGGCGAGCGTGGGGTCGCCCTGGGCGTTGCGCTGGGCCGCCTTGAGCCGGTTGTAGGTGAAGGCGCCGGCGAGACCTGCCTTCACCAGGGCCAGCTTGCGGCCGTGGGCGCCCTTCTTGAACTTGCCCGCCTTCCAGGGCTTCACGATCCACTGGTAGGTGGCGCCGGCCGCGAGGGCCGCGTTCGCGACGAAGCGGGTCTTGGCGAACTTCTGGCGCTCGGCGGACGTGGTCGGGCTGGGCTCGGCCGCGTTGACGATGGCCACTGCCGCGGTGTCCTTCGTGGTGGTCTTCTCGCTGCTGCCGCAGGCGGTGGAGCCGGCCACCAGGGCGCAGCACAGGGTGAGCGCCACACAGAGGCGCCGTATCGGTATGGGCACGGGGTCCTCCGGACATGTGTCTCCCCGAGCGGATTTCACCTCCGGCCAGCGTCACCCGAACGGCCGCTGTGCGCCACTCGGGACGGCTGTGGCGTCCCGGGTTGACCGGGCCCGGGTTTCGTGCCCCGGGGTGCGGCAGTCCGGGTTCCGGCGCGTTCTCCTTCGACGGGGCCCGGGCGCGCGTCGTCGCCGACGTCTCGATTCCCCCGCACGGCCGCAGACCGGCCGGGGCGTCCCCGCACCGATCACCGGGATCACGTTCTTGCAGGTCAGGGCTGTGGGACATCCCTCGATGTCCCTGGGACGCCGAGGTGTGTGGTGCGCCTCGGCGGCCGGTTCCACAGTGGTGACAGGTCTCGGGACGGTCCCGGGCCCAAGGGGAGACGCACGGTGAGACGTCGAGTGTGCCCGCAGGGCAACTGCGACAGGTTCTACGCACAACCCGATTCCCGGCTGCGGCCGGGAGTCATCGGTTATCGGGGGTTTCGGCTGGCCGGTGGTCCGGCACGGGAACGGCTCGTGGTGCCGCGGGGGACGGTGTCCCTGCTGATCGGCTTCCACGGGGAGACGCATGTCGGCCGCCATGTGGGCGGGCGTTCGGGCACCTCCGGTTTCCGGCACACCTCGGTCATCTCGGGCCTGCACACCGGCGCCAGGGTGCTCGGTCACCACGGCGAACTGCAGGGAGTCGAGGTGACGCTCGCCCCGTGGGCCGCTCATCGCCTGCTCGCCGGCACCACGCTGGGCGAGCTGGCGGACGGCGTGGCGGATCCCGCCGAGGTGCTGGGGCGGCGTTTTCGCGGTCTCGGCGAGATGCTGGAGGCGGCGCCGTGCTGGCAGGAGCGCTTCGCACGACTCGACCGGGCCCTGCTGGACTGGACGTTCGATGCCGCCCCGGCCCGCGAACCCTCCCCGGTCGTGCTGCAGGCCTGGGAGATCCTCACCCGCACCGCGGGCGCCGTCGCCATGGGCGAGGTGGCGGCGCGAACCGGCTGGAGCCTGCGCCACCTTGAGACCCGCTTCCGGGAGCAGATCGGACTCACCCCCAAGAAGCTCGCCCGCGTGCTCCGCCTGAACCGCGCGATGTGGATGCTGTCCACGGGCCGCAGAGCGGCCGACACCGCGCTCGAGTGCGGTCTGTACGACCAGTCGCATCTGAACCGCGAGTTCAGAGCGATGACCGGCATGCCGCCCGGCCGCTTTCTCGCCGACAGATCGCAGTCCAGTTTCTGGCTCGCCGGCTGAACGCGCTCGCCCCGGGACCGTGCGGCCCGGCGGACGGCGGAGTTCATCACCGCTCGTTTTCGTCCAATACGCCGTCGCGGGCCGGGTGTCAGCCTTCGATACGCACGGCCCGTCCGGCCGATCGTTGACCTATCTCTGTGGGAGACCTGATGAAGAAGACCCTGACCGCGCTCGCGGCCGCCGGTGTCGTCGCCGCGTCGCTGATCGCCACCGCTCCCGCGGCCTCCGCCTCCGGTTGTGTCTCCAGCACGCTCACCACCGGTCTGACCCAGCCCGCCACGGTGGCGTACAAGGCGGCCAGCGGCTGCCGCGACCTGAACCTCACCTACGCCCACGACACTTCCGGCCAGGGCCGTGACTACTACGAGGGCTGGTACAAGAACTCCTCCGGCAACTGGACCGCGGGTTCCGCCGGGTGGATCCAGGTCCCGGACGGCTCGTACGCCGCCGGCCGGATCGTCCTGGTCTCCGACCTGACCAGCGGCCGGGCGTTCGGTGTCACCAGCCTGTTCGACAGCGGCGACACCGTCGTCATCACGCACTGATGGCGGTGGGCGCCGGCGCCCACCGCGACGGCGCCCACGGGCGTTCCCCTGTCCCGCATCCTCCCGGAGGTACCGCGAGCCATGCCTCGCATCGCTCGAAGCACACGTGGCCTGCGCGGCCTGGGCATCGTCCTGGCGTGCCTCGTCATGTCACCGGCCCTGAGCGGGTGTTCCGGCCCTCCGGCCAGGGCGGCGTCCGATCCGGTGCCGTCGCCCCGCCCGGCGTCCGTGACCTACGGCGTGCCGGCGGATCCGGTCTCGATGGTGCTGCCGACGACCGGTGAGCAGTCCCGTACGACGCAGGGCCTGGCCGCCTTCGGGAAGCTGGCTGCCGCCTGGGTGATGTCCGACTGTGCACGGCAGCACGGTGGGACCGTGCCCGACGGGCCACCGCCCGCCTTCACCCGCTACTCCATGCTGCCCGACCTGAGCTTCCTCAGGGCCCATGGTTTCGGGGGCGGGACCCTGGTTCCCGGTGCGCCGCCGGCCGGCCGGAGCCCGTCCGGCCATGCGGCCGCCACCGGGGCGGAGTTGCGGCAGTGCGCGGCGCGGGCCGGGGCCGTCGCCCGTGGCCTTCAGCAGATCTACGCCCCCCTGCAGTCCGAGTGGTTCACGCGGTTGGCCTCGCTCGACCTGGAACCCGAAGTGCGAGGCGCCCAGCGCGCGTTCGCGCGGTGTCTCGGCGACCACGAGGTGAACGCCGGGGACGAGGGCGCCTTCTTCCAGCTCGTCGACCGCCGTCTGCAGGCTTCCGACGCCGCCGGCGCGCGCGGCCTGGCGGTCGTGTACGCGACCTGCATGAAGCCGGTGGAGTCCGCCCGGCAGCCGTTGCGCAAGGAGCTCGCCCGGACGTTCCGCGCGGAGCACACCCGCGAGATCGCCGAGGTGCGCGCGGAACTTCCGGGCGAGATCCACAAGGTGGAGAAGCGCTACGGGATCCGCTTCTCGGTGCCCCGGCTGTGAGTCACTTCTCCTCCTGGCTCGGGATGAAGCGCCCCGTGCAGCTGTGCGCGCCGTCCTTGTGCCGCTTCTCGGGCAGCGCCGCACACACCCAGACCGAGCCGTCCGCCGGGGCGGCGATCAGCGGTGTGTACACGTCGCGGTCGTAGTGCACGACGTTGGCGGCCGCCGCCCCGTCGGAGTTGTTGACCACGACGGTCGCCCCCACCTCGGCGAAGGAGATACGACCCCACGCCGCCTTGCAGGCCGGGCTGTAGCGCAGCTCGATGACGAGGTCCTCGGGGATGGACCCGGTGCGTACGGTGACCGCGTCGGCGCCGCAGTTCATCTTCTTCGGGTCCCGGCCCTCGCAGGCTTTACCCGCGCATCCGGTCGCGGGACCGGCGGTCCGTACCGCCTTGGGCGAGGCCTGCGCGGCCTGTCCGAAGGACCCGGTGGCGTACATCGCGGCGGCGGCGGCCCCCAGGGCCAGTGCCGCCATCACTGCCGACCACGCCAGGACGCGGTGACGCCGTACAGCGGGCTGCCGCGGGCTCTCCTCCTCTTCCGCCGCCGTCTCGGCGGGGTGCGGGGCCTCGGCGGGGCGCGGGGCCTCGTCCTCCCCGGCCGGCGGGCTCTCCGCCGGCCGTTCGGCCCGTTCTTCGTCCGCGCGGTCCCACAGAGCCAGGTACGGCTCCGGATCCGCCGCGCAGAGCCTGGCCAGGCTCTCGACGGCCGCCCGGGGCGGGAACTGCTTCCCGTTCACCCACCGTTCCCACGACGACTTCGCGTAGTGGGTCCTTTCACTGAGCCGGGCGAAGCTCAGTCCGGATTTGTTCTTCAGTCCGAGCAGTTCGTTCGCCAGCCGTCTGGCAGGCGTATCGGAATCACTGCTCGACCCAGTCGCACGGTCCACTCGGTTCCGCTCTCCGCACCCTTGAATTCATGCCCATGCCAGTCATGGGCGCGCTCATCCTAAGCGTCTCGGGCCTGGCAGCAGTCCGGGTCGAGGCCGGGCGGCAGGTGCTCCCCGCCGAAGACCGCGCAGGTGGCGTCGTGACCGCCGAGCGCGGCGACGGCCAGCAGGAGGGATCCGGCCGTCCAGGTGGTGAGTTCGTGGGGCCAGATCGTGTCGTCGTCGAAGACGTAGCCCGTCCAGTACAGGCCGGTCTCCTGATCGCGCAGGTGCTGGATGGACTGGAGGATCTCCAGCGCGCGATCGGACTCGCCCATCGCCCACAGGGCGAGGGCCAGTTCGCTGGACTCGCCGCCGGTCACCCACGGGTTGGGCACCACGCAGCGCACGCCCAGACCGGGCACGACGAAGCGGTCCCAGTCCGCCTCGATACGGGACTTGGCCTCCGCGCCGGTCAACGCGCCGCCGAGGACCGGGTAGTACCAGTCCATCGAGTAGCGGTCCTTGTCGAGGAAGCGCTCGGGGTGCCGGCGGATCGCGTGGCGCAGCGCGCCCACCGCCAACTCCCAGTCCGGCTGCGGCTCTTCACGCTGCTCGGCGATGGCGAGCGCACAGCGCAGGGCGTGGTGGATCGAGGAGCTGCCGGTGAGCAGGGCGTCCGTGGTGGGCGTGCCGTCGTCCTCACGCCGCCAGCCGATCTGGCCGCCGGGCTGCTGCAGCCGCAGCACCCATTCGACGGCCGCGTAGACGCACGGCCACATGCGGTCCAGGAACGTGTCGTCGCCGGTGGACAGGTAGTGGTGCCACACTCCGACGGCTATGTAGGCGACGAAGTTCGACTCGCGGGCGCGGTCGGTGACGTCGTTGTGGGCTCCGTCGGCGTAGGCCGCGTACCAGGAGCCGTCCTCGTGCTGATGGGTGGCGAGCCACAGGTAGGCCCGCTCGGCGGCCTCGTGCTCGCCGGCCGCGTCCAGGGCCATCGCGGCCTCGGTGTGGTCCCACGGGTCGAGGTGGTGTCCGCGGAACCACGGGATCGCGCCGTCCTCCCGCTGCACGGCGAGGATGCCGCGCACGGTCGCGGCAGCCTGCCCGGCGGTGAGGACCCCGGGCAGGACGAGGTGTTCTGTCCGGGGCGTCGTCACTTGGCGGCCGCCCCGTCCGTCTCGGCGAGCCGGGGCAGATGGGGCTTGGTCGCGTAGAGGACGAAGCTCTTGCCGATGACCGGGTTCAGCGCCTGCTCGGCGATCCGGGTGGCCAGCGGCTTCTTCATGATGTCCCAGACCAGCAGCTTGTGGTACGCGCGCACCGGCAGCGCCTTGTCGTTGTCCACGCCGAAGGCGCACTTGAGCCACCAGTACGGGGAGTGCAGGGCGTGGGCGTGGTGGCTGCCGTACGGCTTCAGGCCCGCCTCACGGACCTTGGCCAGCAGTTCGTCGGCCCTGTAGATGCGGATGTGGCCGCCCTCGACCTCGTGGTAGGCGTCGGACAGCGCCCAGCAGACCTTCTCGGGGCCGTAGCGCGGCACGGTGACGGCGATCCGGCCGCCGGGCCTGAGCACGCGCACCATCTCGGCGAGCACGCCCTTGTCGTCGGGGATGTGCTCCATCACCTCGGAGATGATGACGACGTCGAAGGACTCGTCCGGGAAGGGCAGCGCGAGGGCGTCGCCCTCCATCGCGGTCGCGGTCGCTCCCTCGGGCGCCTCGCCGGCCTCCTTCATCGCCGCGAACCACTTGGCGACCTCGCGGATCTCCTCGGCGTTCTGGTCGAGGGCCACGACCTGCGCACCCCGTCGGTAGCACTCGAAGGCGTGCCGGCCGGCCCCGCAGCCGAGATCCAGGACACGATCGCCGGGGGCGAGCGGGAACCGGGAGAAGTCGACGGTCAGCACGTGGCCCTGCTTTCGGAAGAGATGCCTGCAACGGTCGCTGAGGCCGCCGGGCGGCCGGGGTTCTGGGCCGGCGCGGAGCCGATCGCCTCGCGGTAGCGGGCCACCGTGCCCTCGGCCGCCCGGGCCCAGGTGAAGTGCCGCAGGACCCGCTCACGGCCTGCGCGGCCGAGCCTGGTGCGCAGTTCCGCGTCGCCGAGCAGCCGGCCGAGGCCGGCGGCCAGCGCCCCCGCGTCGCCCGGCGGTACGGCCAGGCAGGTCTCTCCGTCGCGTCCCGCGACCTCGGGGATGGCACCGCCGGTGGTGGCGACCAGCGGGGTGCCGGTGGCCATGGCCTCGGCGGCGGGCAGCGAGAAACCCTCGTAGAGCGAGGGCACGCAGGCGACCTCGGCCGAACGGATCAGGTCGACCAGCTCGGCGTCGGAGATGCCCTTGACGAACTCGACGGCGCCTTCGAGGCCGTAGCGCTCGATCGCCTGGGCCACCGGGCCCTCCGTGGGTCGTTTGCCGACGACGACGAGGTGGGCGGCCGGGTGCTCGGTGCGCACCTTCGCGAGGGCCTCGACGAGGAAGACCAGTCCCTTGAGGGGCACGTCCGCGCTGGAGGTGGTGACGATCCGGCCGGGCACCTCGGCCACGGCCGGATTCGGCGCGAACAGGTCGGTGTCGGCGCCGATGTGGACCACGTGGATGCGGTCGTCGCGGACGCCGAGGTGGTCCACGATCTCCTGCCGGGAGGTGCCGGAGACGGTGAGCACCGAGGGCAGGCGGCGGGCGACGCGCTTCTGCATCCGGGTGAAGGCGTACCAGCGGCGCACCGAGAAGCGGCGCTGCCAGCCCTCGGCGGCGTCCAGCTCCAGCTGCCGGTCGACGGTGATGGGGTGGTGGATCGTGGTGACCAGGGGGGCGCCGATGTCGCCGAGCAGGCCGTAGCCGAGCGTCTGGTTGTCGTGGACGACGTCGAACTCACCGCGGCGGGCTCGCAGATGACGGCGGGCGCGCAGGGAGAACGTCAGCGGCTCGGGGAAGCCGCCGGTCCACATGGTGGCGACCTCGAGGGCGTCGACCCAGTCCCGGTACTCGTCCCGCCCGGGGGTGCGGAAGGGGTCGGGCTGGCGGTAGAGGTCGAGGCTGGGCAGCTCGGTCAGGGTCAGCCCCTCGTACCCCTCGTCCAGGACGGGGTACGGCTGCGAGCCGATGACCTCCACCCGATGGCCGAGGCGGGTCAGCTCGCGCGAGAGGTGGCGCACGTACACGCCCTGGCCGCCGCAGAACGGGTTCCCTTTATAGGTGAGAAGCGCAATGTGCAGGGGTCGCTCGCCGTCGGCTGCGAGGTCCGGTCGGGGACCCGCCTGACTGGCCTCAGCGGTCACTCTGGGCCCCCTTCTGGCTGCACTGTCCCGCGAGACTACGACGGGACGCTAATCTAGAACAAGTTTCAGACTTGATCGTTCAAGAGGCTCTGAATCTACCGGCAGGTAGGGACGCTGTGAGCAGTGGATCAGGTGATTCACGCCACCACGCTGACCCCCGCCGTGCAGGATGATCACAAGCCCTACAGACGCCCTCACCGACTGTCACGGAACGGGACCCATGCCTGCGGAATCCAAGGTGGAAGCGCACAGCGTCCGGCCCTCGTCGCCGCCGCTGACCGAGCGGCAGGAGGCCCGCCGACGCCGGATCCTGCACGCGAGCGCACAGCTGGCCAGCCGCGGCGGTTTCGACGCCGTGCAGATGCGTGAGGTCGCCGAGTCCTCGCAGGTGGCCCTCGGCACGCTGTACCGCTACTTCCCGTCCAAGGTGCATCTGCTGGTCGCCACCATGCAGGACCAGCTGGAGCACATGCACGGCACTCTGCGCAAGAAGCCGCCCGCGGGCGACACGGCCGCCGAACGGGTCGCGGAGACCCTGATGCGGGCCTTCCGCGCGCTGCAGCGCGAGCCGCATCTGGCCGACGCCATGGTCCGCGCGCTCACGTTCGCCGACCGCAGCGTCTCCCCCGAGGTCGACCAGGTCTCCCGGCAGACCACGGTGATCATCCTGGACGCGATGGGGCTGGAGCACCCCACCCCCGAACAGCTCTCGGCCGTCCGGGTGATCGAGCACACCTGGCACTCGGCCCTGATCACCTGGCTCTCGGGCCGTGCCTCCATCGCCCAGGTCAAGATCGACATCGAGACGGTGTGCCGCCTGATCGACCTGACGGAGCCGGAGGCGTCCCGCTGACCCGGCCCTGTTCCGGTCGGGGCGCCGTCACCCCGGCCGGCACGTCGTCACCCCGGTCGGACGTCGTCCCCCTGACCGGAACGCCGTCACCCCGGCCGGACGTCGCCACCCTGACCGGAACGCCGTCGGAACCGCAGGGAGTACCCCGCGGTTCCGGCAGTGCTAGTCCTCGGGAGGGAACACCGGCTCCCCGTTGCCCACCAGCGTGATCGTGATCGCCTCCACGGGGCAGCCCTCGGCCGCCTCCAGGACCTGCTCGCTCGCGTCGGTGTCCGGCTCGACGGGGTGGGACTGGCGGGCGGTGTCGAGGCGGAAGCCGTCCGGGGCGTGGTGGACGCACTGGGCCGAGCCGATGCACACGGACCGGTCGACCTCGACGTGCCAGCGGTCGCCCATCCCTAGGCCCCCGCCGGCAGGTGGATCATCTTGTGCTCGAGGTACTCGCCGTACCCCTCGGGGCCGAACTCCCGCCCCAGGCCCGAGTTCTTGTAGCCGCCGAAGGGGCCCAGCATGTCGAGGCTGAAGGTGTTGACCGAGTAGGTGCCGGTGCGCACCTGCCGGGCGATCTCGATGCCGCGCTCGACATCGGCCGTCCACACGCTGCCGGACAGGCCGTAGTCCGAGTCGTTGGCGATCTTCACCGCTTCCCGTTCGTCGCCGTAGGGCAGCAGGCAGATCACCGGCCCGAAGATCTCCTCGCGGGCGATCCGCATGGAGTTGTCGACGTCGCCGAAGAGGGTCGGCTCGACGTACCAGCCGCGCTCCAGCCCGGCCGGGCGGCCGCCGCCGGTGAGGATCTTGGCGCCCTCCTCCTGGCCGATGCGGATGTAGTCGAGGTTGCGCTGCTGCTGGCGCCGGGCGACCAGGGGGCCGACCTGGGTCGCCGCATCCAGCGGGTCGCCGACCTTCAGGGCGCTCGCCGCCCGGGCGAAGGCGTCCGCGAACTCGTCGTAGCGGGCGCGCGGGACGAGGATGCGGGTCTGGGCGACGCAGGCCTGTCCGTTGTTCATCCAGGCCGCCGGGACGATGCCCGCGACCGCCGTGGCCGCGTCCGCGTCGGGCAGCACGATCGCCGCCGACTTGCCGCCCAGCTCCAGCGTGACCCGGGTGAGGTTGCGGGCGGCCACCTCCATCACCCGCTTGCCGGCCGCGACCGAGCCGGTGAAGGAGACCTTGTCGATGCCGGGGTGCCCGACCAGGTACTCGCTGACCTCGCGGTCGGCGGGCAGGATCGACAGCACACCCTCGGGCAGCCCCGCCTCGCGCGCGATCTCGCCGAGCAGGTAGGCGTCCAGTGGCGACTCGGGGGACGGCTTCAGTACGACCGTGCAGCCGGTGAGCAGCGCGGGGGCGAGCTTGGCGGCGGCGACGAACTGCGGAACGTTCCAGGGGACCACGGCCGCGACCACGCCGACCGGCTCGCGCCGGACCAGGATCGGTCCGAGGACGCCGTCCCGGCGCTCCTCATGACTGAAGTCCCGCGCGACCCGGATCGCCGCGTCCCAGACCATCATCGCGCCGAGCGCCTGGGCCAGCACGCTCCAGGAGTACGGGGAGCCGTTCTCGGCGGAGATCACCCGGGCGATCTCCTCGTGCCGGGCGGCGACGGCGTCCTTGATCCGGGTGACCACCTCGATCCGCTCCGCCAGCGAGGCGCGCGGCCAGGGGCCCTCGTCGAAGGCGCGGCGCGCGACGGCCACCGCCCGGTCGACGTCCTCGCGACAGGCGTGCGGCACCCGGCCGATGACCTCCTCGGTGTGCGGGGAGATCACCTCGATGACGTCCTTGCCCCGGGGGTCGCTCAACTCCCCGCCGATGAACAGCTGTCCGTGTTCCACGAGCTCGGTCATGGCCGACTGCCTCCCGCCGCACCGCATGTTTCTGACGCCGTTTCAGAACTGATATCAGTTCTAGTTATAGGGGGCAATGGTAGACACCGAATAGCCCCGGACCAGCGGATTTCCCGCCGGCCCGGGTGCCTTAAGGCCGCTTGGGCCGCCTGTGGGCCGTCGTTGTCGTCGCCGGCAGCCCCGTAGATGCCGTCGACCGCCTTCCGCGTGCGGCTCTCGCTGCTCGGCATGAGGTGCGTGTAGACGCGCAGAGTGAACCCCGGGTCGCTGTGCCCCGGATACCGGCTGAGTGCCTTCAGGTTCTCGTCGGTGTCGAGCGGAACGGACACGCATCTCTCGTGCCGCGGACGCACGAACCTAAGGGCCCAGCACTCAAGACCCCACGCCGGTCAATCAGGGTGTCGTCCAGGTCGAAGAGTGCCGGCCCGGAGCGGCCGGCACCGGTTCCGCCGATGGCCGCAACACCACATGCCCGACCTGCCGGACCTGCGACCGGAAAGGCCCCGACAGGGACCCCTTTCCTCTGCCAAGAAGCCCTACTCGAACAACCGCAGAGATCTCCGCCCATGCGGACCATCGACTCACACCTTGTTGATGCGCCAAGCGATCATGCCTGTCGCGCCAGAACCGCCCTGGATGTCGAGCCGGAGGGAGCCTTTCGCTGTGAGCCGTTCGAAGACCACGGACTGATCGCAGGGGACCGGCTTCTTCGAGCCCGCGACGGCCGGCGTGAACGCAATCTCCGCGGTTCCCTTCCCGGCGCACACCACAGCCAACTTGTAGATGGCGCCCTGGGAGAGGTCCGGTTGCGTGTGGACTCCATCGGAGACGCGTTCTACGCCCGACTCGACCATTGAGCTGCCCTTGTCGGTGACAGCGTCGAGTGCCGACTGAACCTGATCCGTGAGCCTCTTGTCACCCTGCGGCGAGGCGGTGTGGTGCGCGGCCGAGGGTGAAGCGGTGGCCCCGCGTTCGGTGTGGTGGTCCGACGTGCAGGCCGTCAGGAGAAGCGTCGGCACCAAGGCACAGCCGAGAAGCCAACCGCCACGGGGACTCATGCGGAGGTCTCCCAGTACTTCCAGCCGGTCTCTGACGTCGGAAGCGTTGCGGTACCGCTGTCGATCAACGTTCCGCCGTGGCACCCGTCCCCCTTGCGCCGGTACTTCTCCCACGTCACCTTGTACCCCCAGGATCCGTACTGCAGATGGCCGTACTTGCTTCGGGAGATATTGTGCTGGTAGACGTGCCCAGTCGTGATACCCACACTGCCACCGACCTTGCCGTCTATGTGGGCCTTGACTGACCAGATGACCCCCTTGAGCTCACCTTCCGCACCTCCGGAGATCTCGGCATAGATGGTGCCAGCCTTGGTGACGGAGCCAGTCACGCTGCCGCCCGGGCCGTCCTTGTACGTCGTGCCGTTCCACCATGACGGTATGTGGTAGTTCTTCTTCGAGGTGATCTCAAACCACGTTTGAGGGCCGTCACAGTATCTCGGCTGGACCACGGTGGTGGGCTCGTCCTCCTCCCATCCTTCGCGGTCGTTGATCTCGACGGTGTCCTGTGCACCAATGGCGTCCACAGCCTGGTCAGGGCCGTTGGCGGACGGCGTCGACACATCCTGATCGGCCGTTGCCGTGCCCACTGCTCCAAAGCAAAGCAGCAGCACAGCGCTCGATGCGACGGCGGCTCGGCGCATACCTATGCCCATGGTGTCCCCCCCCTTGCCGATGACCGCTGGTCCGGCGGTCGGATGCCTGGACACTACGAGATGGTCATGTGCGCTTCAATGCGAAGATCTCTTTTCTGAGCGTAACTTGAGGCATGCGCAGAGTAATCGTCCGGGCCATGGCGGGCTTGCGCGAGAACGGCACACGGCGGCTCTGAGGTCGCTTGTGGGCGTCCATCACGCGGCTGACGCACATCGGCCGCACAACTGGTCCGACGCGTGAGGCCCCGCATGGCGCACGGCACTCGTCCCGCACGGCGACCGACGCGCGACGCCAACGAGCGCCTTGCCCAAGGCCGGGCCGCCCGTGGGCCGTCCGACAGCAACCGGCAAAGGCTGACAACGACAGGCAACGGCAGCGCCGCCGCCGGCCGGCGCCGCCTCAAGCCGACTTCGCCATGGACTATCTGACGGTCCATCAGTTCTCGCTATAGTGGGCGATGGCCGTGGGGCCCGGGTGGTGGGGCGGAGGACTGATGGCGAAGACGTTCGATCACGGCGGGGGCGTACGGTCCGTCCAGGTCCCCATTCCGGACAATCCCCTGGGATACACGCTGGTGTACGTCGTGGACACCGACCGGGGCCCGGTGCTGGTCGACACCGGCTGGGACGATCCGGCCTCCTGGGACACACTGACGGCGGGGCTCGCGGCCTGCGGCACGTCGGTCCAGGAGGTGCACGGGGTCGTCGTCACCCACCACCACCCGGATCACCACGGGTTGTCGGGGCAGGTGCGCGAGGCCTCCGGGGCCTGGGTGGCGATGCACGCGGCGGATGCGGCGATCGTGCGCCGGACGCACGAGACGCGTCCGGAGCGCTGGTACACGTACATGGCCGCGAAACTGACGGCCGCCGGGGCGCCCGAGGAGCACGTCGCCCCGCTGCGCCGCGTCCGCAGCCGCCGTACCCTGCCCGGCCTCTCGCCCGCCCTGCCCGACCGCGAGATCGTCCCCGGCGAACTGCTCGGCCTGCCCGGCCGCCGGCTGCGCGCGATCTGGACGCCCGGTCACACGCCGGGGCACGTCTGCCTGCACCTGGAGGAGGAGCACCCCTCGCACCTGCCCGGGCACGGGCGGCTGTTCAGCGGCGACCATCTCCTCCCGGAGATCACCCCGCACATCGGTCTGTACGAGGACCCGGACGACGCGACGGTGACCGACCCCCTCGGCGACTACCTGGACTCCCTGGAGCGGGTGGGGCGGCTGGCCCCGGCCGAGGTGCTCCCCGCCCACCAGTACTCCCTCACCGACGCGCCGTCCCGGGTGCGGGAGTTGCTCGCCCATCACGAGGAGCGCCTCACCGGCCTGCTGACGCTCCTCGTCGAACCGCTCACCCCGTGGCAGGTGGCCGAGCGTATGCAGTGGAACCGCCCCTGGCCCGACATCCCCTACGGATCGAGGAACATCGCGGTCTCGGAGGCCGAGGCCCATCTGCGCCGCCTGGTGAAACTGGGGCGGGCGGAACCGGTGCCGGGGAGCGAGCCGGTCACCTACGTGGCGGTGTGACCCCCTCGGCGGGCCGGGGACGGAGCGCCCTGGCCCCCGCCGCGTCACATGGTTCCCTTCACGCCGTCGCGTGCCGCTTCGACGACGGGTGAGGTCGCCAAGGCCTGCGACAGCCGGACCAGTTCGCCCGTGTCCGAAAAGACTGCCGTGTGCAGGCGGGACGTGCCGGGCAGCTCGGAGCCGGGGGGCCGCAGCCGCCCGGCCTGGTGCGCGGCATCGACCACCATGGCGGCGGCCGCGACGAAGTCCGCCTCGCCGGGCGAACTGCCCTGAGCCACCGCCTGCCGGTACGCCGCCTCCCGGATCCGGCCGTCGCAGCGGGACTGGAGGGCGAGCAGGGCGTCCAGGATCCTCAACTCGCGGTAGTACAGCCTGCCGCGGGGCAGCTGCCATCGTGGGGGCGCGGGCTTGGGTGCGGTCGGCACGTTCTGGAGTTCGGCCCAGAGCGGGGCCAGCGCGCGGTAGTCCCACAGGCTGCGCCACTGGGCCTGGGCCGCGGGCAGCAGCCGGGGCAGCACGAAGCCCGCGGTGCAGATCAGGGCGCCCAGCGAGGTCACCGGCGGTGCGAGGTCGGTGGACAGGAAGTCCAGGTCGTGTCCCGTCCACCGGGCGACGACCGCCGTGGACTTCGCGCACTCGAAGCCGATCACGTCGAACGAAAGCCCCACCATGATGAGGCGCAGCCCCGTCCGGAGGATTCCGGTCACCTCGCGCGACCAGCGTCGGCAGACGTAGCACATGGTGAGCAGGCAGGCGCCGTGTCCGGCGAGATAGAGAACGATCATCTCCCGCATGTACGGGGTGTTCGCGTAGTACGTGTCGAGGTCCCGCAGCCGCTCGACGGGCGCGTGTGCCAGGGTGAACATCGTGATGATGGCGGCGATCAGCAGGCTGTACACGACGGCGATCCGCACGCTCCAGCGCCTGATCCGGTCGCCGGGACCGCCGCGCCAGGTGATGAGCAGGATCAGCAGCGAGGCGCTGTACGCCGAGATGACGCTGTAGGTCATCGGAGCGCCGAAGTTGGGTATCCCCGTGACGTCGTTCACCGCGTCCAGGGTGACGGGCGCGGAACAGAAGTAGCACAGGCCGCCGAGGAAGATCGCGGCACAGGTGGTGGCGGTCAGGGGGTCTCTCAGGGCGACGCGCGGTGTCTGGAAGAGCAGCAGCGCGGCCATCCCGAACAAGCATGCCGCCGAGTACACGACAAGGCTCATGGGTCGAGAGCTCCGTTCAGCGTGGGGGGAAGGTGCGCCGGAGGTGAGCGTCGGTGTCATACCGTTTCGGCGGGGGTGGCGCTCTCGTCGAGGCGAAGGACTGTCACGTCCTTGCAGCCGGGCAGTGCGTCGGCGATGGCCAGGAGTGCCGGAAGGTCGGGGCGTGCCAGCAGGGGTTCGCAGGTGCCGACGGCCAGGAACCCGTCCTCTCCGTCACCTGCGGCCCGGGTCGCGGCGGTGATGGCGGTGGCCCACGCGACGGCTTCCGCCTGGTGCGTGTCACCTGCCACATGCAGCTGGCCGAGGTACGTGTCCCGGTACAGCGCCTGGTCGACATGGCGCTCCAGGTAGTACAGGCCGTTGTAGATGGTGGTCTGACGCCAGGTCAGCCACCGGGTGGCCGAGGGCCAGAAGGGCCGCGGGGCCCGCAGGCTTTCGCGGGTCAGCAGCTCCGTGAGTTCCCGGTCGAGCGGGCCCAGCCGCGCGTAGGCGCGCCAGCACCGGGCACGGTTCGTCAGGAAGGGGCCGGCCACCGGGATCACGGTGCCCGCGACGGTCAGCGCCGCACCCAGCCCGGCACAGGCCGGCGAGACCGTCGTACCGAGCCGGGCCCAGTCGTGTCCCCACCAGCGGGCGACCACGGCCACGATCTTGATCCCACTGTAACCGGCACCGAGGACGGCGCCCATCCCCATCATCACCAGTCCGGCGCGCAGATGGCCCCTCACCTGCCGGGCCCAGCTCAGCGACCGGTAGGCGGTGACCACGACGGCCGTGAGGTGCGCGACGAGGTACAGGACGATCAGTTCGCCGATGTACGGCGTGGTGGCGTAGTAGGTGTCGAAGTCCGTCCGCCGTTCCGCCGGTGTGCGGCCCATGGCGAACATGGCGGCGATGGTGCCGAGGACGGCCGAGTATCCGAGGATCCAGTTCCGGGCGGTGCGGGCCGTGTTCGGGCCGCCGCGCCAGTGCACGATGAGGACCAGGGACGCGGCGCTGTAGGCCGTGATGGCCGCGTAGGTCAGCGGGGCCGCCAGGTTCGGCACGCCGCTGACCGAGTTGATGAACCCGATCGTGCGGGGGGCGCTGAGCAGGAAGCACAGGGTGGCGAACGACAGAACGCTGCTGATGGCGAGCAGAAACGGGTCGCGTCGCCGGCGTACGAGGTCGGGGATTTTGGCGAGCAGGCCCAACCCCAGAATTCCGCAACTCACATAGTTGATCCAGCCGCTCATCTCTCGGTCCCGCGGTAATTGAGCGCCGCGCCGATACGTCCGGCGAGATCACTCGTGTTCGCGGTACGTGCCGCGTAGACGGAGTCGGGAGAGGCCTTCAGCCAGGGACGCAGCCGGTCGCCGATGAGCATTCCGAACAGGTCGGCCCGCTGTTCCGCGATTTCCAGGAATCGGGTGCGCGCGGCGGTCGGCCGGGTGCCTTCGCCGTCTGCCAGGGGGAAGAGGTTCTCGGAGTGCGTGGCGAGTGAGGACGAGTCGTTGTCCGCCATGTGCCACAGCTCGTGGCCCAGGATCACCAGCTTCATCCACGGCGGGGCACCCGCTTCGATGATGATGTCGTCGCGCGTGTCGCGCTCGATCCACAGTCCCGTGGTGGCGGTGTGCGGCGCCGGGAAGTTGGCCATGTGCACCACGATGGGTCGCCCGCGCCATTCCGAGGCCGATGCGACCAGCGCGTCCAGCAGATCGCCGGGATCCGCGGGAATCGGAACCCTGATCGGGTCGATGAGTGCGTTGGCAAGCCGACGCATCTTCCTGGTCGTACGCACCGTTCTCCCCGTCGGCCCGCGACTGATGTGGAAGGAGTCGCGGCCGGGCCGGGTCCGCAGCTCAACGTGGCAGGGCGGTCACGTGTGGTCGCAAATATGCCAAGCCCATGTCACTTGAGCCACCTTCGGCGTTTAACCGCGCCCGGGAGGAAAGGGATGTAATGCGGAAACAGGGTGCTTCACGGTGTGACAAGTGGCCAAAACACGGTGCCTGCAGGCCACTTGCGCCCTGCTCTTCCGAAGTCCCGTCCGTCTGCGGCCCCTAGGCGCTTCGGTGGACCTCGTCCTGCGGGCGGGTGATTCTCTCCGCCCAGTACAGGAGGCCCTCCAGTGCCCCGTCCGGCATGCTCGGGGCGCGGCGCGCCAGGCGGTACATCGCCTGCGTGCGCAGCGGTCCCAGCGGGTCCGACTTGCGCTCCAGCTCCTGCAGCACCGGGGCCAGGGCGAGGTCGAGGGCCGTGGGCTCGTCCGTGGTGAAGAACCCCGGCGTGAGGTCGAAGAACTGGCGCAGCCGCTCGGCGGCCTCCAGTCCGGGCAGGCCCCTCTTGTACCACTCGCTGAGGGTTTGCCGGGTGACGCCGGCGATGGCGGCCAACTCCTGCTGGGAGTACGGCTTGCCGTCCTTGCGCAGGTAGTGCGCACGGAGGAAATCCAGCCGCCTGCGCACCCGGGCGGGCACGGACGTCTCCTCGGCGCGGCCGCCGCCCAGGAGAGTGGCGACGACGTGCTGCTCGATGCCCGTCCGCAGGGACAGTGCGGCGACGTCCACGGCCTCGACCTCGGTGAGCCGCTCCGGCTGCCCTGCCGCGAAGTCCAGGGCCTTGAGGGTTTCGGCCAGCCTGGCATATGCGTCGTCGTGAGCCACCGAGCGTTCTCCGGGGGGCGTCGTCTGTTCCTGGTGCTGAAGCAGACGTGAGCGTATCCGGTCATCTTCCAGACAACCAGAGCGTCGACTCCATCTGCGTGGCAATGCAGAAGATCTTGACAATCGAAGGAGCGCGGTAGCAGGATCACCGCACACCTGCGATGGCGGTTGTCTGAGCCAGTAGCACCCCAGGCCGGCACCACCGCTCACGGCCTGTGCTCATCGCCTGCCGCCCCCGCTTCCCCCGGTCTCGGAACAACCGGCGCAAGGAAGCCCGGCGAACGCCGAGCGATCTCCCCGCGTATCCGCTCAGGGCTGAGCGCTGCCCACCCCGACCTCCGGAAGGAAGAACATGGACGCCCTGGTTCTGACGCAACGCCACGTGGGAAAAATAGTCGAGCTCTGCGGCCGCGACCTCTTCGCCGATCTGGTCATCGACCGGCTGCACCGGGCCCTGGCCGGCAAGAGCAAGGGGGTCGCACCTCCCCGGGCCGGCTTCGGCCGGTGCCCCGGGGACACCGGGGCGATCGAGTGGATGCCGTACCACCTGCCCGGTGAGTGCATGACGCTCAAGACGGTGTCGTACACCCCTTCCCCGCCGACGGCCCCCCAGTACTTACCCTCCCTCAGCGGAACGCTGACCCGTTTCGACGACGTGACGGGCCGGCTGACCGCGGTGTGCGACGCGAGACTGCTCACCGCGGTGCGCACGGGCGCGGCCTCCGCCGTGGCCAGCCGGATGCTGGCGCTGCCGGAGAGCCGGGTGCTGGGTGTTGTGGGTGCGGGCGCCCAGGCGGTGACCCAGGCCCATGCGCTCAGCCGGGTCTTTCCCCTGGAGGAGATCCTCGTCCACGACATCGAGGCGAGTCATGCGGCCTCCTTCCGGGACCGGGTGGGCTTCCTGGACCTGGAGGTGCGCCGGGCCGGCCTCGCGGAACTGGTCGCCAGGTCCGACATCGTCTGCACCGCCACCACCGTCCCGGTCGGGGAGGGCCCCGTGCTGTCCGCCGAGGGGCTGCAGCCCCATGCGCACATCAACGCGGTCGGGGCCGACTCCGTCGGCAGGACGGAGCTTCCGCTCCCGCTGCTGCGCGCGGCACTCGTCGTACCCGACCACCTGGACCAGGCGCGGCACGAGGGCGAGTGCCAGCAGCTGTCCGAGCCCGAGATCGGTCCCAGGCTGTCGGCCGTGTGCGCCCATCCCGAACGCTGGGCGCCCTACCGGCACCGGACGACGGTCTTCGACTCCACCGGGTACGCCCTGGAGGATCATGTGGCCCTCGACGTCCTGATCCAGATGGCGGAGGAGACCGGAGTTGGCGAACGCATGCTCATGGAGCACGTTCCGATCGACGCCCTGGACCCGTACACCTTCGCCGACTGAGCGTTGGGGCGGCCGCCGGACCGGATCAGACGCGCCCTGCGCCCTTCGCCTCCGCGACGCTCGCGCCCGGCCCCGACGTAATGATCATCTCCACCAGGTCGGCGAGGGTGGCCAGCTGATGGGCGTTCATCTGCGGAGCGCGTGCGGCCAGCCGGACCAGCCCGCACTCGCGCAGCCTGAGCAGCGGGTCCGCCTCCGCCTCCAGGCTCTGCAGCACCGGCTGCAACGCCTCGTGCAGCGCCTCCGGTTCGTCGGCGGCGAAGAAGCCGGCCGGCAGCCCGAAGAACCTGCGCAACCGGTCGGCGTGTTCGAGGCTCGGCATGCCGCTCTTGCGCCACTCGCTCAGCCACTGCCTGCTGGTCCCGGCGATCCTGGCCAGCTCGTCGAGCGAGTACCGCTTGCCGTCGGGGCGGCGCCGGTTCTCCCGGATGAAGTCCAGCCGCTGCCGCACCCGCTGGGCGAGGCAGGCCTCGGGCGCCCGGCCGCCGGAGAGCAGCTCGACGACGACACCGACGGGAATGCCGGTGCGGTAGGAGAGGTCGGCCACGTCCAGGACCTCCGGCAGCCGACCGGAACGGCCGGTCAGTTCCCCGAGCCGCTCCAGCGCAGCGGCCAGCGGGGCGTAGGCGTCACTCACCGAGGTCCCCCCTGGGCGTGTCGTACGTTCGGTGGCTGGCTCCCGCGAGGCTACCCGGTCACCAGTGCGCCGACCAGGGGTGGCAACGCCTGCTGCTGAATTAGGCAGTAATCGTTGACAGTTGACGGTGCGGTGGGTGAGGATCGGGGTACAGAGAGCAAGATCGACCCGCCTCGGGTGCTGCCTATGGGGGAGCAGCATCCGGGGCGTTCCTCTGTCCGCCTTCTCCCCGCGATGGTGAGGCGACCATGCCGCATCCCGTCCTTCTGCTCGGGGTCGTCCGGCGGGCCGCGTACGGCGAGTTCGCGCTGGCGCGGATCGCCGCGGCCCACCCGGTGGTCCTGGCCGGCGCCACCCCGCCCGGCTGGGCGCTGCCCTACCTGGCCGGCCACATCGTGGCCGACCCGGGCCACGGGCCGGCCACGGCCGAGGCGGTCGCACGGCACGCGGCCCGGTACGGGGTCCGCGGCGTGCTGACCTGGGCCCGTGGGTACCTGCCCGCCGCCACCCGGATCGCCGCCCGGCTGGGGCTGCCCCGCATCCCGGAGGAGACCGCCCAGGCCTGCGCCGACCCGGCCGCCCTACGGTGCCTGCTGGCCCGCCGCGCCGTCGTGCCGGCCGGCCCGGACGACACCCAGGGACCGCTCGTCTCCGCCGAGACCGTCGTCCTCGACGACGAGGTCCGCATCGCCGCACTCACCCGTACGACCCAGGGTCCGCCGCCCGCCCGGCAGCCGCTGCGGCACGTCGTGCACGCCCACGACGGGCTGCTGCACAACCCGTTCCTGCGGCACACCGTGGAGCGGACCGTGCGGGCGCTCGGTCTCGCGCACACCGTCGCGCACATCGGTCTGCGGCTCACCGCCCGCGGGCCCCGGGTCACCGACGTCGTCCCGCACCTGCCCGGCGATCTGATCCCGCTGCTGGTCGAGCGGGCCACCGGCGTCGACCTCGCGCGGGCGGCCTCGGCCCTGGCCACCGGCGGACTGCCGGACGTGGCCCCGACCCGGCAGCGGGCGGCCGCGATCCAGTTCGCCTACCCCGCCACGACCGGCCGGCTGACCCGGCTGGACCTGGACCCGGCCGTCGCGTACGAACCGTCCGCCGAGCGCATGGTCCTCACCCGGCAGGCCGGCGACGAGGTCACGGCGGCCTGGCACGCGGGCCCGGCCGACCGGCTCGCCCACTGGGTGGCCGAGGGCGAGGACCCACCGGAGTGCGCCCGCACCCTGCAGCGCATGGCGGACTACCTGGACGTCGCCATCGGCTCGCTGCGACCACAGGTCGCCTGACTCACGGGAGCCGGCCCACCGTCCGCACCAGCCTCTCGGCGTCGCCGAGGACGTCGACCTCCCGGCGGCTCATCGTCGGATTGGCCGCCCGGCGCCGCAGGGCCTCGGTCAGTCCCTCGCCGGTGAGGCCGGAGGCGTCGGCGAGCAGTGCCGTGAGCACCGCCCGGGCCCCGTCGGCGAGCGGTTCGCCGCCGACGGCCACCTGGGCGAGGATCACCGCGGACATGCCCCAGTCGAGGCACGGCACCCCGTCCTCGGCGTTGGACCAGTCGATGACCCGCGGCCCGTCGGCGGTGAGCATCACGTTGTCCGGATGCAGGTCGAGGTGCAGTACCCGCGCATCGGGCGCGGCCGCGTCCCGGCCCGGTACGGCATGCAACCGCCGCAGCAGCCCGGCCAGCAGCGCACCCGCCTCCGCCGCGCCGATCCGGCCCTCGGCCAACGCGCCCAGCATCGTGGGCCCCTCCAGCCGCTCCATCACCAGGTCGGTGCGCGAGCCGGAGGGCCGCACCCGGGGCACCGGGTACCCGTGCCGTCGCAGGTGCTCCATCACGGACCCCTCCGCGGCCGCATCCCCCCAGCCCTCGCGGTCCCGGCGCAGCACCCACGCGTCGTCGATCTCGTACACGTCGGCAGAGCGACCCGACCCCAGCAGTTTCCCCGTTGTCGTCATGGCCGTGACCCTAGTCACCGCTGCCCTGTGCCCACAGCCACTCCTCGGCCCGTGCACGGGTGCCGGTAAAGTGGCGGGGTCGTCATCACACTCGTACGGGGGGAAGCCGGTGCAATTCCGGCGCTGACCCTTCCCCAACTCTCGGCTTCGCTCGAGCCGGGGAGACCCCAATCGTGAGCCGTCCGCCGGACGGTGAGCCGGACCGCCTCGCACGGGACGTGACCGGCTCGCGTGCGCGGCGGCCCGTCGCGCACGGCACCGTCGAGGTTTACGGAGCCGAGCCGCCCGGGGGTCCCCGTGCGCTGCCGGTTCCCCGCAGGAGAGGCAGTCGCCGACCATGAACGTCCGCCGCAGCGCCGCGGCTCTCGCCGCCATAGGCGTGCTGGCCACCGCCGCACCCGCCATGGCCGCCGGCCCGTCCCCCTCCCCGAAGCCGGCGATCCCGTCGGGGCTGTTCGGCAAGAGCGACCCGACCTACGACGGAGTGTGGCGCCAGTCGTTCGCCCTGCTCGCGCAGCACCTGGCCGGCGAGCGCCCCGCCGCCCCGGCCGTCAACTGGCTGGTCTCGCAGCAGTGCGACAACGGATCCTTCCCCGCATTCCGTGCGGACCCGGCCAAGCCCTGCCTGGGCAAGGACGGCGCCCAGCCGGACATCGACAGCACCGCCGCCGCCGTCCAGGCGCTGCATGCGCTGGGCGAGCACGACGGCGAGGTCCGCAAGGCGGTGTCCTGGCTGAAGGGGATGCAGAACAAGGACGGCGGCTTCGGCTTCGCCGTGGGCCAGCCGAGCGACACCAACCACACCGCCGACGTCATCGGCGCGCTCACCGCGGCCGGCGAGGACCCCACCGGGCTGCACACCAAGGGCAAGACCCCTCTTGATGCGCTGGCCAAGTGGTCCATTCCCTGCTCGGCGGACGGCGGTGGCGCATTCGCCTACCAGCCGGGCAAGAAGGGCAAGTTGGCCGCCAACGGGGACGCGTCGGCGGCCGGGGTGCTGGGCGCGCTCGGCAAGGGCTTCGTCGTCGAGCCCGGCAAGGCCCGCGACAAGGCCCCCGCCTGCACGGCCTCCGGCAAGCCCACCCCGGCGCAGCTCGCGGACAACGCCGCCGCGTACCTCGCCGGCGCCGTCTCCAGGACCGGCCATCTCACGTCCTCCCTGGCCGGTGCCAAGGACCAGCCCGACTACGGCAACACCGCGGACGCGGTCGTCGCGCTCGCCGCGACCGGTTCGACGGCGCAGGCGAAGAAGCCGTACGCCTGGCTGGAGAAGAACGCGGTGAAGTGGGCGCAGCAGAGCGGCCCGGCCGCCTACGCCGAGCTGATCTTCGCCGCGCACGCGATGGGCGAGGACCCGCACGACTTCGGCGGGACCGACCTGGTGCGGGCGCTCGACGCCACGGGGCCGACGCCGCAGAAGGCGAAGGCCGACCACTCCGAGGCGAAGCAGGCGAAGCACGACTCGGGCACGGGCGTCTGGTGGATCGTCGGCGTCGGCCTCGTCGCCGGCGTCGGCATCGGCTTCCTGCTCAGCGGTCGCCGGAAGCGGCAGCAGCCGTGACCGCCGTCCGCCGTGCCGCAGCCCTGCTCGTCGCCGCGCTCGTCCTCGTGGCCGGTGCTGCCGCCCAGGCGCAGGCCGCCGGTTACCGCTACTGGTCGTTCTGGGAGCGGGACGGCGGCCGCTGGACGTACGCCACCCAGGGCCCGTCGACCGCCCGCCCCGACGACGGGGCGGTCCAGGGCTTCCGCTTCGCGGTGAGCGAGGACTCCGCGGACGCGAACCGGCCGCGCGGCACGGCGGACTTCGCCACGATCTGCGCGGGCACGGCCGCGAAGCCGGGCACGAAGCGTGTCGCCCTGGTCATCGACCCCGGCACGGCCTCGGACGCCCCGTCCGGCGAGACGCCGCCCGGCCGCCGCACGGCCTGTGCGCGCATCTCCCCCGACGCCACGACGGCCGAGGCCCTGGCCGCGGTGGCGGGTCCCCTGCGCTACGACACGAACGCCCTGTTGTGCGCGATCGCCGGGTATCCGAAGAAGGGGTGCGGGGAGCAGATGTCCGCCGGTGGTTCGGAGAAGCAGGGGAAGCAGCAGAAGCAGCGGAAGCAGAATGGGGCGGACTCGGACGGTGGCCCTTCGCTGGGGTTGCCGATCGGCATGGGCGTCGTCGTGCTTCTGGGCGGCGCGGCGGTGTGGCAGGCGCGGCGGCGCGGGAATGGGTAGCGGCGGCGAGCGCCGTTCCCCTGCGGACCGCGGTGCGGTTGCGGGTCGCCGCGGCCGCGCGACTGCGGGCCGTCGCCCGACTGCAGGTCCGAGGTGGCTGCTCGCGCAGTTCCCCGCGCCCCTCGGCAGCCGCACCGCCGTCGGCAACATGCTCGACACGAACAAGCGTGCCCACCCCACCGCGGGCCGTCGCCCCACTGCAGGACCGAGGTGGCTGCTCGCGCAGTTCCCCGCGCCCCTCGGCAGCCGCACCGCCGTCGGCAACATGCTCGCCGCAGCCGCGGACGGTCGGTCCCACGTGGCCGCGGGGGATCGCTCTCGCGCAGCCTCTGGCAGTCCTGCCGTTGGGGCGACGGGGGTTCTCCCGCCCGAGCGAAGCCGGGAGTGGAGGAGGGCGGGCGCGGCGGCACCCCGTAGGCGGGGGCAAGCGCCCCCGCCCCCGGTCCGCCAGCAGCGCCGCGCGGCTCTTCACCCCGGGGCCTGGTGGCTCTGGTCCCTCGGTCTCGGTGCCGCCGCCACCCGTACCACCAACCCCCTCCTCCTCACCCTCCTCATAGCCGCCGCCGGCTACGTCGTGGCCACCCACCGCTCGACCGCCCCCTGGTCCCGCTCCTACACCGCCTTCGCCAAACTCGCCGCCGCCGTCCTCCTCGTCCGCCTCGCCTTCACGGTCGTCCTCGGCTCCCCCATCCCGGGCAGCCACACCCTGTTCACCCTCCCCGAAGTCCCCCTCCCCCACTGGGCCCAGGGCATCCGTCTGGGCGGCGACGTCACCGCGGAAGCCCTCCTCTTCTCCGGCTACAACGGCCTGAAGCTGGCCGCCCTCCTCATCTGCGTCGGCGCCGCGAACGCCCTCGCCAGTCCGGCCCGGCTCCTCAAGTCCCTGCCCGGCGCCCTGTACGAGACGGGTGTGGCGGTCGTCGTCGCGCTCACCTTCGCGCCCCATCTCGTCGCCGACGTCCAGCGACTGCGCGCCGCCCGCCGGCTGCGCGGCCGCCCCGACCGGGGCGTGCGGGGCCTGCTGCAGGTGGGACTGCCGGTGCTGGAAGGTGCGTTGGAGCGTTCCGTCGCTCTCGCCGCCGCGATGGATGCCCGGGGGTACGGCCGGACCGCCGAGGTCCCCGCCTCCGTACGCCGTACGACGACCGCGCTCACCCTCGGCGGCCTGCTCGGCGTGTGCGCGGGAACGTACGGGCTGCTCACCGCGGAGGGCGGCACCTACGGGCTTCCGGTGCTGGGCACCGGGGTGGCCGCCGCGCTCGCGGGCCTTCGCCTGGGCGGCCGCCGCACCCCGCGCACCCGGTACCGCCAGGAGCCCTGGGGCGTGCGCGCCTGGCTGGTCGCGGGCTCGGGCGCCGCCGTCGCCGCGTTGCTCTCGCTCGCCGCCGTACGCGATCCGGACGCGCTGAACCCGGGCGTCGTCCCCCTGGTGGCCCCCGCCCTCCCCCTGTGGCCGGCCGCAGCCGTCCTGCTCGCGCTGCTGCCCGCCTTCGTCGTGCCCAAGGCCCCCCATGACCCCAAGGAGCCGTCGTGATCCGCTTCGAGGAGGTCGCCGTCACCTACGAGGGTGCGGCCGAACCGACCGTGAAGGACGTGGACTTCGAGGTGCCCGAGGGTGAACTCGTCCTGCTCGTCGGCCCGTCCGGAGTCGGCAAGTCGACCGTGCTGGGCGCGGTCAGCGGGCTGGTCCCGCACTTCACCGGCGGCACCCTGCGCGGCCGGGTCACGGTGGCCGGCCGGGACACCCGTACCCACCGGCCGCGCGAACTCGCCGACGTGGTCGGCACGGTGGGGCAGGACCCGCTCGCGCACTTCGTGACGGACACCGTGGAGGACGAACTCGCCTACGGCATGGAGTCGTTGGGGCTCGCCCCCGAGGTGATGCGGCGCCGGGTGGAGGAGACCCTGGATCTGCTGGGCCTCGCCGACCTGCGCGACCGCCCCATCGCCACGCTCTCCGGCGGGCAGCGGCAGCGGGTCGCGATCGGCTCGGTCCTCACCCCGCATCCGCAGGTGCTGGTGCTCGACGAGCCGACCTCGGCGCTCGACCCGGCGGCGGCGGAGGAGGTCCTGGCCGTCCTGCAGCGTCTGGTCCACGACCTCGGTACGACGGTGCTGCTGGCCGAGCACCGTCTGGAACGCGTGATCCAGTACGCCGACCGGGTCGTCCTGCTGCCCGCTCCCGGCGCCGCCCCGCTGTTCGGCGACCCGGCCGAGGTGATGGCCGTCTCGCCGGTGTACCCGCCGGTGGTGGACCTGGGCCGGCTGGCGGGCTGGTCCCCGCTGCCGCTGACCGTGCGGGACGCCCGCCGCCGCGCCGGTGAGCTGCGCGAACGACTGACGGACGCCCACCCGAACAGGCCACGGCTCACCATCGGCGCCCAGGGACGGCATCGGCCGACGCCCGGCACCCGGGCCCCGGCCCAGCAACCGACGTCCACGACCGAAACCCAGGCCGAGCAACCGACACCCACGACCGAAACCCAGGCCAAGCAACCGACACCCACGACCGAAACCCAGGCCAAGCAACCGACACCCACGACCGAAACCCAGGCCAAGCAACCGATGTCCGCGGCCGGAGCCCCGCCGCGCGGGCCCGCGTCCACCGTCGAGACCCCGCGACAAAAGCCCGCGTCCGCCGTCGGGACCCCGACGCACAAGCCCGCGTCCGCCGGCGAAACCCTGCCCCAAACGCCCGCGTCCACTGTCGAAACCCCGACGCCCGGGCCCGCCCCCGGCACCGCCGCCCCGCGTCGCCGGCTGTTCCGGCGGGCCGTCGTGGCCGACACCGCCGGGCCCGCGCAGGTCGCCGAGGTGTGCGGGCTGGCCGTCAGGAGGGGCCGGATCACCGCGCTGCGCCACGTCGACCTGGCCGTGGCCCCCGGCGAGACGGTCGCGCTGATGGGCCGCAACGGTGCGGGGAAGTCCACGCTGCTGGGCTCCCTGGTCGGGCTGGTGGAGCCGTCCTCGGGCACGGTCCGTGTCGGCGGAGCCGTCCCGCACCGCACCGCGCCCCGCGAGCTGGTGCGCCGGGTCGGCCTCGTCCCGCAGGAGCCGCGCGACCTGCTGTACGCGGACGCGGTGGGTGCCGAGTGCACAGCCGCCGACCGGGACGCGGGGGCCGAGCCCGGCACCTGCCGGGCCCTGGTGTCCGAGCTGCTGCCGGGCATCACGGACGACACGCACCCGCGGGACCTCTCGGAGGGCCAGCGTCTGGCGCTCGCCCTCGCGGTGGTCCTGACCGCCCGCCCTCCGCTGCTCCTGCTGGACGAGCCGACCCGCGGCCTGGACTACGCGGCCAAGGCCCGCCTGGTCACGGTGCTGCGCGCGCTGGCCGCCGAGGGACATGCGCTGGTCCTGGCCACGCACGACGTGGAGCTGGCCGCCGAGATCGCGCACCGGGTGGTGCTGCTGGCCGACGGCGAGGTGATCGCCGACGGGCCGACGGCTGAGATCGTGGTCTCCTCGCCGTCCTTCGCCCCACAGGTCACCAAGATCCTGGCCCCGCAGCAGTGGCTGACGGTGACCGAGGTCCGGGAGGCCCTGGCATGACCGCCTCGCGGGCCCGGGTCCGTGCCGTCCGGCTCGGACCCCGTTCCCTCGCCACGCTGGTGCTGGTCAGTGCGGTGGGCGTGGTCGCCTTCTGCTGGCCCTTCCTGGCCCCGCCGGACTCGGGGCTCAGTGCGCACGCCGAGGACGCACCGTGGCTCTTCGCGGCTCTGCTGGTGCTGCTGGTAGCGGTCGTGGCGGCGACGATCTCCGAGTCCGGACTGGGCCCGAAGGCCGTCGCCATGCTGGGCGTGCTGGCCGCGACGGGGGCGGCCCTGCGCCCGGTCGGCGCGGGCACGGCCGGGATCGAGCCGATGTTCTTCCTGCTGGTGCTCAGCGGCCGGGTGCTCGGCCCCGGCTTCGGCTTCGTCCTCGGCTCGGTGACGATGTTCGCGTCCGCGCTGCTCACGGGCGGGGTCGGCCCGTGGATGCCGTTCCAGATGCTGGCGATGGGCTGGTTCACCATGGGCGCCGGGCTGCTTCCGGGCCAGGTCCGCCTGCGCGGCCGGGGTGAACTGCTGCTCCTGGCCGTCTACGGCTTTCTCGCGGCCTTCGCCTACGGCACGATCATGAACCTGGCCGGCTGGCCCTTCATGGGTGCCCTGACCTCGAACATCGCCTTCGACCCGCACGCTGCGGTGCCCGTCAACCTGGCCCGCTTCGCCGCCTACTGCCTGGCCACCTCCATGGGCTGGGACCTGGGCCGGGCCCTCTGCACGGTCGTCCTCACCCTGGTTCTCGGCCCGGCGCTGCTGCGGGCGCTGCGCCGGGCCACCCGGAGGGCCGCTTTCGAGACCGCGGTCACATTCGACGCACCCGCTGAGTGAGGGACCGTGTCCATGCTGTGAGGCGTGGGGTGAAGCACCCCACATGACGCAGGTCACCTACGATCAGCGATCGTTGACCCGAATGTCCGAGACATCCCCTCGTGCACCCCTGCCGACCTGCGCATTGAGAGCCACGCCACACGAGCGACCTTTCCCCTCGATCCGGCCACAACTAGTAAAAGGGGTCATTGCGGACCCGCTGCGAGGCTGGTTCTGTGGACGACGTCGCCAGGCGCCACGAACCCGAACGGGTCGCGGCGCCGCCGTATGGGCCATCGCGTGAAGCACGGCCCGGACATACGGGCGATCCCCTGTCCCCGACGCAAGAGGTTCTCCGTGTCCGTCTCCTTCATCCGCCGCATCGCCTCCCCGAAGAAGGCCCTCACCGCCGCCGCCGTGGCCGCCGCCACCGCCGGTATGGCGCTGGCCGCGGCGCCCGCCCAGGCCGCCACGACCGAGGCCTCCTCCGCCCAGGCGATCGCGCACAAGATGATCCCGGACGCCGCGCAGTTCAACGCGTTCAGCAAGATCGTCGAGCACGAGAGTGGCTGGAACCCGTCCGCCACCAACAGCTCCTCCGGCGCCTACGGCCTGGTCCAGGCCCTGCCGGGCTCGAAGATGTCCTCGGCCGGTTCCGACTGGAAGACCAACCCGGCCACCCAGATCAAGTGGGGTCTGGACTACATGAAGTCCCGCTACGGCAGCCCGGTCCAGGCCTGGAGCTTCTGGCAGGCCAACGGCTGGTACTGAGCCACCCGGCTCCCGGCCCCCAGACGCTGGGCCGCCGCGCCGCCGAACGAGCGCGCGACGCCGGCCGGCGCCGCCCGGTAGGACCCCGTGGTCGACGGGCCCCATGTCCTGCACCCGCACCCTCGCCCCCCGCCGGGCGAGGGTGCGCGCGCATTCCCCGGCGTTGCCGATCGGTACGCCGGTGTCGCCGTCGCCGGCGTACAGCCGCACCGGCACGTCCGGCTTCCCGTCCGCCGTCGGCGACGGCGGACGGGAAGCGCGGCGACGGCGGCGAGCAGCGCGACGGCCGCGACGGCACCGCCCTTCCGGATAGGCCGACCGGGCTGCTTGCCCCCTGATACGCGGGTGATTTCGCCTGATGTGCGCATGTCTTGTGTCATGCCCGAAGGCTGCGGACGCAGGCTGCGCCGGAACATCCGAGCGTCCCCACCCCCCGTGGTGGACCTGCCACCACCCCGCCCGTCCGGCCGACCGGAGGACCGATGACGACACCGACGGCGGACCCGGAGGAGCGCGGGGTGCGGCTGGTGGTCGTACTCCTGGCGCTGACGGTGGTCAGCGGCCTGATCGACGCGGTGAGCTACCTGGGCCTCGGCCGGGTCTTCACGGCCAACATGACCGGCAACGTGGTGGTCCTCGGCTTCGCCGCCGCCGGCGCCCCCGGCTTCTCGGTCCCGCACACGGCCACCTCGCTGGCCTGCTTCCTGCTGGGCGCGGTGGCCGGGGGCCGCATGGCGGCCCGCTGCAACGACGGGTCGCGCCGCAAGTGGACGCGGCTGACCCTGGCGGCGGAAGCCCTCCTGGTCGGCATCGCGGCCGCGGTCGCCTTCGCCCGGCCGGAGACGAACGGCACCCGGTACGCCCTCATCGCCCTCACCGCGTTCGCGATGGGCCTGCGCAATGCGACGGTCCGCAAACTGCGCATCGCCGATCTGACGACCACCACGGTCCTGACGATGACCCTGACCGGCCTGGCCGCCGAGTCCCGCCTGGGCGACGCCACGGGCCGCCACTCCCTGCGCCGCGCGGCCGCGGTGGTCGCCATGCTGGCGGGGGCCTGCCTGGGCGCCTGGCTGGTGCTCCGCCACGGCCTGGCCCTTCCGCTGCTGCTTGCGGCGGCGGCCTCGGGGGTGCTGGCGGTGGTGGCCTCGGGGCGGGAGTGAGCGGCGCGGACCTCGGGGGAGGCAGGAACCGGGCATAGGGTCGGGCGTGTTCCTGCCTCCCTCGGGGCGGGCCGGCGGTGCCGGGTGCCGTCGGCCCCGATCACGGGTCAGGCCGTGGTGACCCGGAGTTCCTTGACGCCGTTGATCCAGGCCGAGCGCAGGCGGCGGGGATCGCCGGCCAGGCGCAGCGACGGCATGGCGTCGGCGATCGCGTGGAAGATGAGGTCGATCTCCAGCACCGCGAGGGACTTGCCCAGGCAGAAGTGCGGGCCTCCGCCGCCGAAGCCCAGGTGGGGATTGGGGTCGCGGGTGATGTCGAAGTCGTCCGGGGACGCGAAGACCTCGGGGTCGTGGTTGGCGGAGGCGTAGAAGAGGCCCACCCGGTCGCCCTTCCCGATGTGCGCGCCGCCGAGTTCGGTGTCCTGGGTGGCCGTGCGCTGGAAGGCGTTGACCGGGGTGGCCCAGCGGACGATCTCCTCGGCCGTCGTCGCCGGACGCTCGCGCTTGAAGAGGTCCCACTGCCCGGGGTGGGTGAGGAAGGCGTGCATGCCGTGGGTGATGGCGTTGCGGGTCGTCTCGTTCCCGGCCACCGCCAGCATCAGCACGAAGAAGCCGAACTCGTCGGAGTTCAGGTTGCCCTCGTCCTCCGCGGCCACCAGCGTCGTCACGATGTCGTGGGCCGGGCACTGTTTGCGCTCGGCGGCCATGTTCATCGCGTAGGCGATGATCTCGGCGGCCGACTGCGCGCCGACCTCCTCGGTGATCGCGTACTCGGGGTCGTCGTAGGCGATCATCTTGTTGGACCAGTCGAAGATCTTCGACCGGTCCTCCTGCGGTACGCCGATCAGCTCGGCGATGGCCTGCAGGGGAAGCTCGCAGGCGACCTCGGTGACGAAGTCGAACGGGCCGGCATGGGCGCTGGCCGCCGCGACGATCGCCTCGGCGCGGGACCGCAGGCGTTCCTCCAGGGCCCGTATCGAGCGCGGGGTGAAGCCGCGTTGCACGATCTGGCGGACCCGGGTGTGCTCGGGCGGGTCCATGTTCAGCAGGATCAGCCGCTGGGCGTCGATCGCGTCCCGCTGGATGTGCTCGTTGAAGCGGATGATCGCGGTGTTGAGGCACGAGGAGAACAACTCCGGGTGCGTGGAGGCGTACTTGACGTCCGCGTGCCGGGTCACGGCCCAGTAGCCGTCGTCGGCGAAGCCGGCCAGCCCGTGCGGCTGCGCGATCCAGCGGACCGGCTCGGTGCGGCGCAGCTCGGCGAACTCCGGGAAGGGCACGCGGTGGTGCAGCAGGTCGGGATCGGTGAGGTCGAACCCGTCGGGCAGCGCGGGGCAGTGCATCGGCGACTCCCGTCGTCCGTGCTGACGATCCGTACTGACGACCCGTCTGACGGCTCATCAGGAATGCAGGCTGCCGTGAAGGTAGTAACGGGTTCTACAAGTGGCAAGACATGCGGCGCCCCCAATTGCGTGCGAAATTCGTGCAGATCGCGACTTCCGGGGCTGCACAACCCTTGCGGCAGTGGACACGATGTCAGCAGACTGCAAGCAGAACTAGTACGCGTTCTAGTTCTGCGTGGCGGGCGGGCCGGGACACCCCCACGCCGCGCGGGCGACCGAGGAGAGGACGCACCCCCATGGCCGCGGAACCCGTGATCGTCGAAGCCGTACGCACCCCGATCGGCAAGCGCGGCGGCGCGCTCGCCAATCTGCACCCCGCCTACCTCCTGGGCGAGACCTACCGTGAACTCCTCGGCCGCACCGGCATCCCCGCCGACGCGGTCGAGCAGATCGTCGGCGGCACGGTGACCCACGCCGGCGAGCAGTCCATGAACCCCGCGCGCACCGCCTGGCTGACCATGGGCCTGCCCTACGAGACGGCGGCGACGACCGTCGACTGCCAGTGCGGCTCCTCGCAGCAGGCCTCGCACATGGCGGCCAACATGATCGCCGCCGGCGTGATCGACGTCGGGATCAGCTGCGGCGTCGAGGCGATGTCACGGGTGCCGCTCGGCTCGGGCTCCAAGCACGGGCCGGGCAAGCCCTTCCCCGACGAGTGGAACGTCGACCTGCCCAACCAGTTCGAGGCGGCCGAGCGGATCGCCCGGCACCGCGGGCTGACCCGAGAGAACGTGGACGGGCTGGGCCTGCTCTCGCAGGAGCGGGCGGCGGGCGCCTGGGCGGAGGAACGTTTCAAGCGGGAGACCTTTGCCGTGCAGGTGCCCACCACCGAGGAGGAGCAGCACGCCGGGCAGGGCATGTGGCGCCTGGTCGACAAGGACGAGGGGCTGCGCGACACCTCGCCCCAGGCCCTGGCGGGCCTGAAGCCCGTGATGCCCACGGCCGTCCACACGGCCGGGAACTCCTCCCAGATCTCCGACGGCGCCGCCGCGATCATGTGGGCCTCCAAGCGGATGGCCCGGGCCCTGAAGCTGAAGCCGAGGGCACGGATCGTCGCCCAGGCCCTGGTCGGTGCCGACCCGCACTTCCATCTCGACGGCCCCATCGACGCCACCAGGGCCGTCCTCGGCAAGGCGGGCATGTCCCTGAAGGACATCGACCTCGTCGAGATCAACGAGGCGTTCGCCTCCGTCGTGCTGAGCTGGGCCCAGGTCTTCGAACAGGACCTGACCAAGGTCAACGTCAACGGCGGCGCGATCGCCCTCGGCCACCCGGTCGGTGCGACGGGCGCCCGCCTGATCACCACCGCCCTGCACGAACTGGAGCGCGCCGGCAAGGAGTTCGCGCTCATCACGATGTGCGCCGGGGGCGGGCTGGCCACCGGGACGATCATCCAGCGGCTATAGGACGGCCGCGGGCGGCGCGGCCCGGTCAGCTCGGGGCCGGGTCCTTCACCGGCTCCGGTGCGGCCTGGGCCGCCACCGCCGTCACCGTCCGCGCCCGCGGCCCCTGGAAGAGGTACGACAGCCCGAAGCCCGCGGACACCACCACCGCGCCGCCCACCGCGTCCAGCACCCAGTGGTTGCCGGTGCCGACGATGGCCGAGACCGTGAGGAAGGGGTGCAGCAGGCCGAGGGCCTTCATCCACCACTTCGGGGCGATCACCGCAATGACGATGCCGCACCACAGCGCCCAGCCGAAGTGCAGGGACGGCATCGCCGCGTACTGGTTGGTGAGCGCGGTCAGGGTGCCGTAGTCCGGCTTGGAGAAGTCCTGGACGCCGTGGACGGTGTCGATGATGCCGAGGCTCGGCATCAGGCGCGGCGGGGCCAGCGGGAAGAGCCAGAAGCCGATCAGGGCGAGGAAGGTGGCGAAGCCCAGGGAGGCACGGGCCCAGCGGTAGTCGACCGGGCGGCGCCAGTACAGCACGCCGAGGATGGTCAGCGGGACGACGAAGTGGAAGGACTCGTAGTAGAAGCCGAAGAAGTCCCGCAGCCAGTCGATCTTCGACACGGCGTGGTTGACCGCGTGCTCGATGTCGATGTGCAGGGCGCGTTCGAGGCCGAGGACGAGGTGGCCGTGGTGTTCGGCGGCCGCACGGCCCTCGGAGTTGCTGCCTCCGGTCGCCGCGAGCCGTACCTGCTGGTAGGCGGCGTACACGACACGGATGAGCAGCAGCTCCAGCAGCAGGTTCGGGCGGGTGAGCACCCGGCGCAGGAAGGGCAGCAGCGGGACGCCGCGCAAGCGGGCCGGGACCGCCGGGGCGTACTCCGTGGGGACGGGCGTGCGGTAGTACGGCGAGCTGCGCGGCAGGAACGGTACGGCCGCGGCCGCGGCAATGGCCGCGAGCAGCACGATGTTGTCCCGCAGGGGGTACAGCACCGCCATGTTCGGCAGCATCATCTTCGCCGGGAGGGTCGTGACCAGGACGACCGCGACCGGCCAGACGAAGCGGTCCGAGGCCCGCCTGCCGACCCGGCCGACCACCGCGAACAGCACCCACAACAGCTGGTGCTGCCAGGTGGTCGGGGAGACGGCGACGGCGGCACAGCCCGTGACGGCGACGGCGAGCAGCAGCTGGCCGTCGCGGGCGTAGCGGACGGCGCGGCGCAGGGCGAGGGCCGCCACGGCGGCGCCCAGCAGCAGGAAGAGGGCTATCTCCAGGGGGCCGGCCAGGCCGAGCCGCAGCAGGGCGCCGTGCAGGGACTGGTTGGCGAGGGCGTCGGCCCTGCCGCCGAGACCGGCCCCGGCGATGTGGTGCACCCAGTAGGTGTACGAGTCGTGCGGCATCGCGGCCCAGGCGAGGGCCGTGCACACGGCGAAGGTGGCCGAGGTGGTGACGGCGGCCCGGCGGCGGCCGGTGAACCACAGCAGCGGAGCGAAGATCAGCACGGTCGGCTGGAGTGCGGCGGCCACACCGATGCACAGGCCGCCGGCCCGTTGCCCGCGGACGGTGAAGCAGCCGAGCAGCACCAGCAGGACCGGGATGATGCTGGTCTGGCCGAGCCACAGGGTGTTGCGGACCGGCAGCGACAGCATGAGCAGGCTGATGGCGACCGGGGCGGCCAGCAGCGAGGTGCGGCGGCCGACCGGCTCGGGCAGCGCACGGGCGGCGACCAGGCCGAGGGCGACCACCAGGAGCAGGGTGCCGAAGGTCCAGCCCCAACCGAGCGCCTGCTGGGCGGAGTTGGTGAGCGGCTTGAGCACGAGCCCGGCGAAGGGCGTGCCGGTGAACCGCGTCGAGTCGTACAGCGAGCCCTTCACGTGCAGGACGCCGTGCGGGCCGACCCAGGTCTCCAGATCGGTGAGCCGCTCGCCGCTCGGGGTGGTCAGGACGACGGTCATCTGCCGTATCGCGAGGATCGCGGCCACCGCCCACAGCGCGAGCCGGGCCGCGCGCAGCCGGGCCCCTTCCGCAGCCGCCCCGAAGGCATCCGTCGCCCGCCCGCCGTGCTCCACGTTCGCCACGCCTCGTCGGCCTCCCGCCCCGTTCGCCCGGCGTCGGATACTCCGGGCTCCCACTGCGATCCCTCTGAGGCTCGCAGACCCCCCGGAGGAAGACGCAGGCAACCCCCGATTCACCTGACGTCCGTCTCCTTTTGTCCGGAAGACGACAGTCGGAGGGGGGTGGGGTTGCCTCCTTCGGGCGCGAGAAGGATCACAGCGCAGGGCCGGTGATCCCCCGCGGCGGCGGGCAGACGTGGCTGCGCACGCACCATTTGGCTGCACCATGCATCGACTCGCACACGGGGCGTAAGGGCCCGAAGTCCACCTATCGTCGCTTTTCGGCCCGTCGCACGTCACCGTCGCCGTCCGGGCCGCGTCCCTGTCCCCGTCGAAAGGTAGGCGAGCTCCGTTTTGGCGACCGCCACAGCCGTCACCCCGCATCCGAAGACCCCGCGGGCCGCCGAGGCCCCGGCCGGCGTCACCGTCACCGACCCCGCGCTCGTCAGGCGCGCCGTGAAGGCGGCCGCGCTGGGCAACGCCATGGAGTGGTTCGACTTCGGTGTCTACAGCTACATCGCGGTCACCCTGGGCAAGGTCTTCTTCCCCTCCGGCAACCCGACCGCACAGCTGCTGTCCACGTTCGGCGCCTTCGCCGCGGCCTTCCTGGTCCGCCCCCTCGGCGGCATGGTCTTCGGCCCGCTGGGCGACCGTGTGGGCCGCCAGAAGGTCCTCGCCCTCACCATGATCATGATGGCGGCGGGCACCTTCGCGATCGGCCTGATCCCGTCGTACGCGTCGATCGGCGTCGGAGCGCCGCTGCTCCTGCTGGCCGCCCGGCTGGTGCAGGGCTTCTCCACCGGCGGCGAGTACGCGGGCGCGTCGACCTTCATCGCCGAGTACGCGCCGGACAAGAGGCGCGGGTTCTTCGGCAGCTGGCTGGAGTTCGGCACGCTGGCCGGTTACATCGGCGGCGCGGGTCTGGTCACGCTGATGACGGCCCTGCTCTCCTCGGACGACCTGCTCTCCTGGGGCTGGCGGATCCCGTTCCTGATCGCGGGCCCGATGGGCATCATCGGGCTGTACCTGCGGATGCGCCTCGAGGAGACCCCGGCCTTTGCGGCCGAGGCCGAGAAGGCGGAGGCCGCCCGGCCGAAGGTGCCGCTGCGCGAGATGGTGTCGGGGCAGTGGAAGGCCCTGCTCCTGTGCATGGGCCTGGTGCTGGTCTTCAACGTCACCGACTACATGCTGCTGTCGTACATGCCGAGCTATCTGACGAGCGAGCTGAAGTACGACGAGACCCACGGGCTGCTGGTCGTGCTCGGGGTCATGGTGCTGATGATGATCGTGCAGCCGTTCGCCGGTGCGCTGACCGACCGGGTCGGCCGCCGTCCGGTGATCGCCGCGGGCTGCGCGGGATTCCTGTTGCTGTCCGTCCCGGCGCTGCTGCTGATCCGTGAGGGCAGCCTGGTGGCCGTGGGGCTCGGCATGGGGGCGCTGGGGCTGCTGCTGGTCTGCTTCACGGCGGCCATGCCGGCCGCGCTGCCCGCCCTGTTCCCGACCCGGGTCCGGTACGGCTCCCTGTCGATCGGGTTCAACGTGTCGGTGTCGCTGTTCGGCGGGACGACTCCACTGGTGGTCACGGCGTTGATCGGGGCGACCGGGGACATGATGATGCCTGCGTACTACATGATGGCCGCGGCTGTTGTGGGCGGGTTTGCGGTGTGGCGGATGAGCGAGTCGGCGGGGCGGCCGTTGCCCGGGTCGGCGCCGTCGGTGGAACGCTAGGCGCCGTCGGGGTACGGCCGTTCTCCGGGTGCGGGTCCGCAGGGGCTTGTCGCGCGGTTCCCCGCGCCCCCAGGAGGTTGCAGTCCCGCCGGGTCCAAGGCGCCCGTGCAACCGCAGACGGCCGTCACCCGGAGGACGGAAGTCCCGTGCCCGCCGCCAAGAACGAGCGCTCCGCGGCCGACGGGGCTGCAACCGCCCAAGGGGCGCGGGGAACTGCGGGATCGGCCCCCACACACAGACCCGCCGGGGCGGCGCAGGTGGGCACGGGGGCACCCTGGCGGTGCCGGTGGGCCGCCCGCCCCGCCCCGGGCGCCGGAACCGATCACAGCCCGGTGCCGTCTGTAGCCGCGTGAATCGCGCCCGCATCCTCGCAGTCGTCCTCGCCCTCCTCGGCGTACAGCTCAGCTGGCTGATCGCGCCGGCCTACGCGTGCGGCTGCGGTGCCATGATCCCGGAGGCATCCCAGAGCATCTCCGTCGCGAGGGAGCAGTCCGTCCTGCGCTGGGACGGCCGTCAGGAGCAGATCGTCATGCGGCTGACGGTCAACGGCGACGCCCGGGACGCCGCCTGGATCATGCCGGTCCCGCACCGGGCGACGGTCAAGCTCGGTGACCCGGCCCTGTTCGACCAGCTGAGCGAGGCCATCGCCCCCGTGCACCGCGCCCGCTACCACTTCTGGCCGGAGAACGGGGACTGGCCCTTCGACCGTGACGACCTGGTCGGCGACGCCGCCCCGCCCCCGGCGGCGGCCGGTGTCGGCGTGGTCGACCGGCAGCGGCTCGGCCCGTTCGACGTGGCCCGGCTGACCGCCACCGACCCGGCCGCCCTGGACACCTGGCTGCACCAGCACGGCTTCACGTTCCCGGCGAGGCTCAGGACCGCCCTGCAGCCGTATGTCGACCGGCGCTGGGAGTACGTGGCCGTACGGCTCGCGCCGAAGGCCTCGCACACCCCGCTGCAGGGCGCCCTCGACCCGCTCCACCTCACGTTCGCCAGTGACAGCCCGGTCTATCCGATGCGGCTGTCCCGCCTGGCGAGCCTGCCGCAGTCGCTCGGCCTGTACGTGCTCGCCGCGCACCGCATGCAGACCCGGACCTCGATCGGCGGGCTGCAGCCCGAGGTGGCCTTCGCCGGCCGTCTCGACCGGCCCGCCGGTGCCCTGGGCAGGCTGGCGGCGGGCACGCCGTATCTGACGGCCCTGTCCCAGCAGTTTCCGGACCCCAGGCGAATCTCCGGCGACCACGAACTGCGCCGCGCGGCCGCCGACACTCCGGTCCAGCAGGTGATCTACGACGACCGGCTGCGCGAGGTGGCCGGGATCCCGGCCTGGCTGGCGACCGTCGGTGGCGGCCTGCTGCTGGCCCTCACGGCCGTCGCGCTGGTCGTCGTACGACGCGCCCGGCGGCCGGTGACTCCCCCGCCGCCCGTGCAGCCCCCGCCGCCGTTCTTCCCGTCCGCGCCGCTCGGCTGAGACCATTCAGGGGGAAGTGCCAAGGAGCCTCGGGAAGAGAACTCGAGGAGACACTCGGGAAAGGCAGCAGGCGCATGAGCGGGTCGCAGGTCTGGGACGACGTCGACTTCTACTTCAGCAGCCACCTCACGCCGGACGACGACGTGCTCCAGGCGGCACTGCGGGACAGCGAGGCCGCCGGACTGCCGCACATCAGCGTCACGGCCACCCAGGGCAAGTTCCTCCGGCTGCTCGCCGAGATCCAGGGGGCCCGGAACATCCTGGAGATCGGCACGCTCGGCGGGTACAGCACGATCTGGCTCGGCCGCGCCCTGCCCGCCGACGGCAGACTGATCTCATTGGAGTACGACGCCAGGCATGCCGACGTGGCCACCCGCAACATCGCCCGCGCCGGCCTGGACCGGATCGTGGAGGTGCGGGTGGGGCCGGCCCTGGAGTCGCTGCCCAAGCTCGCCGACGAGAACCCGGCCCCCTTCGACCTGGTCTTCATCGACGCCGACAAGGCCAACAACCCGCACTACGTGGAGTGGGCGCTCAGGCTCACCCGCGCGGGCAGCCTGATCGTCGTGGACAACGTGGTGCGCGGCGGCCGGGTCGTCGACGCCGACAGCGCCGACCCGGACATCGTCGGCATCCGCGCCGCCGTAGAGCTGATCGCCGCCCACCCGAGGCTGACCGGCACGGCGGTCCAGACGGTGGGCAGCAAGGGGTACGACGGCTTCGCGCTGGCCCGGGTGCTGGGCTGAGCGCACGGGCCGCGGGGCTCACACCTCGTGGTAGAAGCCCACGTTGACGCTGCGCGGGGCGGTGCGGTCCCGGACGACTATCTCGCCGGAGCCGCCGCGCGGCAGCGCCACGGCCGAGCCGTAGCCGACGGTCTGCGCGTACTCGCCGACGATCAGCCGCACCTCGGAGGACGGCTCGGCCTGGGAGCCGCGCAGCCAGGCCACCTGCCAGCCGCCGTCGGGGCCGCACAGGAACTCGAGGTGGACCCGGGAGACGAACAGCCAGTCCTCGGGTGTGACCAGCCGGCACGCGGCGGCGTCCCGGCCCACCCGCAGCACGGCGCCCGGCTCGCTGGGCGCGTCGGCCATCGTCATGCCGGCCGTGGCGCCCGCGTCGGCCCCGGAGACGGTGGCCATGGTCAGTTCGAGCACGTGCGTTTCCCCCTGCAACATCTGCGACGTCCGGAACGTCCTTGTGCGGTGGCCCGGTTGCCGCACCGCCGCCGCATGATAGAACGCCCGGCCGGGCCGCGTCCGGCACAATGGGGTCATGACCGAGCGAAAGCCACCGGGTGTCCCGTTCGAGTCCTGGGTCGACCATCAGATCCGTGACGCACAGCGACGCGGTGAGTTCGACCGGCTGCCGGGTGCGGGCGAGCCGCTCCCCGACGGCCTCGACTCCACCTACGACGAACTGTGGTGGATCAAGCGGAAGATGGCCCGTGAGGGGCTCGCGGTGCTGCCGCCGGCACTGGCTCTGCGCAAGGAGGCCGAGGACGCGCTCGCGGCGGCCTGCACGGCGCCCTCGGAGCGGATCGTCCGGAAGATCATCACCGAGATCAACGTGAAGATCCGCGACATGATGTTCAAGCCGCCGCCCGGCCCGCCGCTCGGCAAGAAGCCGTACGACGTCGAGGAGGTCGTACGGGAGTGGCGCCGGCGCAGGGCTGCCGCCACCGGGGACGCACAGCCGCCGGACGGGCCGCGGTCACCGGCGTAGCAGGCGTTCGGCCAGTTCCTCGTAGTCGTGCAGGGCCAGGCGCAGGTGCTCGGTGTCCCTCTCGTCGCCGTCCTGCCAGGACCTGCGCAGGGTCCGGCGGCGGCGCGCGACGGCCTCGCCGAACCGCGCGGCGATCTCCTCCAGGGCGCGGTCGGCGTCCTCGACGGCGGCCCGCGGTGCGTCCGCGAAGGCGGCGGCCGCCTGCCGCATCCGGGCCTCCCACCGCTGCGTCTCCTCGTGCGGGAGGAGCGGGGTGTGCAGGGCGCCGCCTGCCTGTGCGCTGCACCCGGCCGGTCCGGGCGCGGCCGGCCAGGCGTCCGGGGCGAGGCCCTCCGTCGTCCCCGCCTCCCGCCCGGACAGCTCGCCCGAGGAAGGCACTCCGAGCCCGTCCTCCGGCATCGGGTCGTCCGCTCCGACGTCGTCACCGCCGGATCCGAGCGGGTGACGATCGGTGCCCGGCCGGGTGTCCCTGTGCTGTGGCACGGCTCGGCCCTCCTTCGGACGGCTCCCGGTGCCGGGTGACCCCGGCAGGCGGGCCGCAAACGGCCGTCAGGGCGCGAAGCGGCGCAGTCCGGTCACCGACCACACGGTCGCGATGCGCCCGTCCTCCACCTCCAGCAGGTCGATGCCGCTCTTGTGGCCGCCGTCCGGCAGCGTCACGTACCAGCGGGAGGCGACCTGCCCCAGCGCGCCGTCCACCATCGGGGTTCCCTCGACGGCGTACCGGAGCCCGGGCCTACGCGTGCGGAAGTCGCAGACGTAGGAGACGATGCCGGCCGGGCCGTGGATCTCGTCGGTGGCCGCGTCCTGCGGGTCGTTGCCGAAGCGGATGCGGAAGCCGGGGGCGAGGAAGGCCTCCGGGGCGGCGAAGTCGCCGTTCCACAGGGCGGTCCAGCGGTCGAAGAGGGCGATGCCGGTGGCGGGAGCGAGGGCGCCGGTGGTCAGGGGTGCCGTGGTCATGGCTGGTGCCTCCGATGAAGGTCGTCGCTGATCGGTACGGGCACCAGCCTCCGCCGTGTCCGCGACACCCCCCTGTCGGTGATTGCCGTCACATTCCCAGCTCGTCGAGGGGCAGCACGTCCGAGCCGAGCGTGTCGAGCGAGGCGAGGTCGACGGGGCGGTGCGGGGCCCGCTCGTCGAGGGCCGTGGCCGCGCGCACGCGGTCGAGGCGGAAGCCGCGCGGCGCCCGGCGCAGCCGGCACCACGCGGCCAGGTACCAGTGCTCGGGGCCGCCCAGGAAGGCGAGCGGTTCGACCTCCCGGGCGGTGACGGCGCCCGCCGCGTCGGCGTACTCCAGGCGCAGCACCCGCCCGGCCGACAGCGCCTCCCGCAGCACGGCGGGCACCACGGGCTCGGCGGTGCGGGCCGGCCGCGCGGCCGGTACGAGCAGCCCCACCCGCCCGGCCAGCTCCGCGGCCGCCCGCCGCTCGGGGCCGGGCATCACGGCCAGCACCTTGTGCAGGGCGCTGCGCGCGTCGGCCGCGAACGGCGTCCCGGCGAGGGCGTGCAGCCCGACGGCCAGGGCGGTCGCCTCGGCCGGGGTGATGGTCAGCGGCGGCAGCGTGCGCTCCTTGTCCAGGACGTACCCGCCGGTGCGGCCCGGCTCGGCGTGGATCGGCACCCCGGACTGCTGCAGCGCCGCCAGGTCACGCTCGATGGTGCGGACGCTGACCTCGAAGCGCCGGGCCAGCGCACGGGCGCTGCGGGGCCGGGGAGCGGCGGCGCGCAGTTCCTCGACGAGGGCGTAGAGACGGTCGGTTCGGTTCACGACGCACAGTCTCCGGAATTTCCCGGACCGGAGTCCCGACGGGGGTGCCGCGCTTCCCGGCGGTCGCCCGAATCCGGTTACGGAGGGTGCGCGGCGGCGCCCGACAATGACCGGCATGACCTGGACGATCGCCCCGGAACCGTACGACTCCCCGGCCGCCGCCGCGCTCTGGCGGGCGTACTACACGGAGGTCAGCGACCGCTGGTACCTGCTGCACGAGGGACACCGCACCGACCCGGACGAACTGGAGCGCCGGGTCGTGGCGCACACCGGCGCCGAACTCGCGCCGCCCACCGGCCAGTTGCTGATGGCCCGGTACGGCGGTGAGCCGGCCGGCTCGGCGGGCGTACGGCTGCTCGCCGCGGACACGGCCGAACTGACCCGGGTGTTCGTGCTGGAGGGGATGCGCGGCCGGGGCGGGGCGGCGCTCCTGGTCGCCGCCGCCGAGGAGGCCGCCCGCGCGCTGGGGGCCCGGCAGCTGATCCTCGACACCCGCGGCGACCTGGTGGAGGCCCGCGCCCTGTACGCCCGCCTCGGTTACACGGAGACCGGCCCCCACAACGACGACGTGTACGCCGAACACTGGTTCCGCAAGGACCTGTCGGCGTCCGGGGCCGTCAACCGGCCCTGACCGACGTGCCGTCGGTCGGCCGCTCCCGCTCGGAGCCGCACAGTTCGCCGGTGAGTTCCTTCACCAGCCTGGCCAGGTCGGCGGACCGGCCCGGCTGCCACCAGTCGCCGAGCAGTTCGGCCAGAGACTCCTCACGGGCCCCGGCGAGCCGTTCGGCGACCTCGCGGCCCTGCTCGGTGAGGGTTATGTCGAGTCCCCGGCGCTCGACGAGGTGCCGCTCCTCGATCTGGCGTTCGGCGACGAGGATGATCTGCATCGGGACGTCGGTGCGCTCGGCGAGCTGCCCCGGCTCCACCGACCCGTACTTGCGGATGCGCAGCAGCATCCAGCTGGCGGCGGGCAGCAGGTCGTACCCGGCCCGTTCGGTGATCTTCCGGTAGATCTCCCGGCGCCCCTCGCGGGTGCCGAGCACGGACAGCGCGCGGCACACCTCGTCGTAGGAGGAACGCTGCACCGGGTTGGGCGGGATCGTCTCGGACGCCTCCGGTGCGGTGACCGAGCCGCGCAGCCGGTCCTCCTTCAGGAACCACGCCAGGGCGAAGCCGACGGCGGCGACCGGGGCGGCGTACAGGAACACGTCGGTGATGGACGTCGCGAACGCGTGCAGGGCCGCCGGGCGCAGGGCGGGCGGCAGGGTGGCGATGCCGCGCGGGTCGGACTTGAGGGCGTCGGCGGTGGCGCCCGGCGGCAGGTGCATGCCGCGGAAGGCGTCGGCGAGGTTGTCGCCGAGGCGGCTCGCGAAGACGGTGCCGAAGATGGCGACCCCGAAGGACGCGCCGATGGAGCGGAAGAAGGTGGCGCCGGAGGTGGCGACGCCCAGGTCCTCGTAGGACACGGCGTTCTGCACGATGAGGACGAGGACCTGCATGACCAGACCGAGGCCCAGGCCGAAGACGAAGAAGTAGACGCTCATCACGGTGGTCGAGCTGTGCTCGTCCAGCCGGTGCAGCAGGAGCAGTCCGATGGCGGTGACGGCGGTGCCCGCGATCGGGAACACCTTCCAGCGGCCGGTGCGGCTGACGATCTGCCCGGAGGCGGTCGAGGACAGCAGCAGTCCGATCACCATCGGCAGCATGTGCACGCCGGACATGGTCGGGGAGATGCCGTGCACCACCTGGAGGAAGGTCGGCAGGTAGGTCATCGCGCCGAACATGGCGAACCCGACGATGAAGCTGATGACTGCGGCGAGGGTGAAGGTGCGGATGCCGAACAGCTTGAGCGGCAGGACGGGTTCGGCGGCCCTGCGCTCCACGGCGACGAACAGCACGGCGAGGACGACGCCCAGCACGGCGAGCCCGATGATCTGCGGGGAGCCCCAGGCCCACGTCGTACCGCCGAGCGAGGCGACCAGCACCAGGCAGGTGGCGACCGCGGCGATCAGGAAGGTGCCGAGGTAGTCGATGACATGGTGGGCCGCCCGGCGCGGGATGCGCAGGGCGGTGGCGATCACGGCGAGGGCGACGATGCCGACGGGCAGGTTGACGTAGAACACCCAGCGCCAGCTCAGGTGCTCGGTGAACAGCCCGCCGAGCAGCGGTCCGAGCACACTGGTCGCACCGAACACGGCACCGAAAAGGCCCTGGTAGCGGCCGCGTTCACGCGGCGACACGATATCGCCGACGATCGCCATCGACAGCACGATCAGCCCGCCGCCGCCCAGACCCTGCAACGCCCGGAAGCCGATCAGCTGCCCCATGTCCTGTGCCATGCCGCACAACGCGGACCCGACGAGGAAGATGACGATCGCCGTCTGGAACAGCTTCTTGCGCCCGTACTGGTCGCCGAGCTTGCCCCACAGCGGCGTCGCGGCGGTCGAGGCCAGCAGATAGGCGGTGACGACCCACGACAGGTGCTCAAGACCGCCAAGGTCGCTGACGATGGTCGGGAGCGCCGTCGACACGATGGTCTGGTCGAGCGCGGCGAGCAGCAGCCCGAGCAGCAGGGCTCCGATCGAGACGAGCACACCGCCGGAGACGTTCCCGGCAGCTTCCCTCTCCTTCGCCGTGCCGTGCGTATCAAGGGCCATGGAGACCTCCCGGGGCTGGGGTACACCCCCTCCATCCTGGGCGGTGTCGCCGGTTATGGCCTGTTGGGTTCCCTGTGTGGCCGGTTTGCGGCGTGTTCCGGCCCGGCGGATGTGGAGGGAGTCTGCATAAACTCTGGAGTTCGTTAGGGGAGGGGACCGACGCATGACGGGACCGACGGGACCGAGGAGCCACGGCTGCCCGGAGTGCGGGGCACCGCGGGAGTCGGACAACACCCCGTCCTGCGACTGCACCCGGCGCGCCTCCGACGCCCTGCGCGAGGCGCGTACCGCGCAGGCGGCCGCCGCGGAGGACTTCGATCCGCTGCGCATACGGCCGTACGTCGAGGTCACCGACGCCTCCGAGGACGGTGCCGCGGCCCCGACCGTCCCGGTGCCCTCCGTCGAGATCACCCGGCCGCTCGCCCCGGTACCCGGGCCGAGCACGACCGACCTGCGCCTGTTCGCACCGAAGACGCCGCACGCGCCCCCCGCGCCGGGCGATGAGGACCCGGCGGCAGAACCCCGGCGGCGCCCCCGTCGCACGTTCCTGCTGTCCGTGGCCGGTGCGGGCCTCGCCGTGGTGGCCGCGGCCGGAGTGGCGAGCGGTCTGTTCTCGTACCACACGCCGTCGCGCGACCGGGCGGCCCAGGAGGTGCGCGAGAGCGTCCCGGAGGTGACGACCCCGGACGCCTCGTCGGCCTCGGCGCCCGCGCCGCCCCCGGCGGCGGCTCCGACCCGCCCGGCCACTCCGTCCCGCTCCCCGTCGGCCGCCCCGAGCCGGTCCATCCGCGCCACACCCTCGCCCCTGAACCCCACGGCGTCCCGCAGCCCGTCCGGCCGGGCCTCCGCGACCCCCTCGGCGACCACCACCCGCACCCCGAACGCGGCACCCACCGGGGCCCCCGTACTGCGGCGCGGCGACCAGGGCCCCGCGGTCACCGAACTCCAGCTCCGCCTCCAGCAGCTGAACCTCTACGACGATCCGGCCGACGGAGTCTTCAGCAGCTCCGTGGAGGACGCCGTGGCCACCTACCAGTGGGCCCGGGGCATCACCGAGGACGCCCCGGGTGTGTACGGCCCGACCACGCGGGCCGGCCTGGAATCGGAGACGTCGGCCCCGTGAGCCGGTCCGGCGCCCGAGGACGCGGCGGTTCGGGACGGTCAGGGGTCCGGGGGGCGGCGTCCGCCGACGGGGTGCTCACCCCACGTGCAGCCGGATCCCCCCGTCCGCGGCGCTCTCGACCCTCACCTGCGTGAGGTCCCGCACCACGGCATGGGGCCGGTGCACCTCGGCCCGGGGCCCGACGCCCAGGACCGTCATTCCCGCGGCACGGCCCGCGGCGATCCCCGCACCGGAATCCTCGAGGACGACACAGTCCGCCGGATCCACCCCCAGCTCGGCGGCGCCCTTCAGGAACCCCTCGGGATCGGGCTTGCTCGCCCCGACCGACTCGGCGGTGATCCGCACCTCGGGCAGCGCCAGCCCGGCGGCTGCCATCCGGGCACCGGACAGCGCACGGTCGGCAGAGGTCACCAGTGCGTGCGGCAGGCCGCGCAGGGAGGCGAGGAAGGCGGCCGCGCCAGGCACCTCGACCACGCCGTCCATGTCGGCGGTCTCCTCCGCGAGCATGCGGGCGTTGTCGGCGAGGTTCTGCTCCACGGGCCGGTCGGGCAGCAGCACCGCCATCGAGGCGTGGCCCTGCCGCCCGTGGACGACCTTCATCACCCCGTCGCCGTCCAGCCCGTGCCGCTCCGCCCAGCGCCGCCAGATGCGCTCGACCACGGCGTCCGAGTCGACGAGGGTGCCGTCCATGTCGAGCAGGAGGGCGCGGGCGGTGAGGACGGTGGCCGGCATCGGCAGCTCCAGGAACGAGGTACGGGACAAGGCGGCCCCGCCCGCCGGTCAGGGAAAACGGGCGGGAGCCACTTTGTTCCTCCACGGTACAAAACAAAGCCGCGATCCCGCCACCGCCTCCGTCGAGGGTTCACCCGCCGTTCAGCTCAGCCCGCCACCGCCTCGTACAGGCTCCACACGCCGAGCCCCAGCATCAGCAGGGCCGCGACCTGCGTGATCAGCCGCAGCGGGACCCGCTTCATCAGGGCCTTTCCGCCGACGATGCCGAGCCCGGCCACCGCCCACAGCCCCAGTACCGCGCCGAGGCCGACGGAGATCGGGGCGTCGTATCGGGCGGCCAGGTTGGCGGTCATGATCTGGGTCAGGTCACCGAACTCGGCGACGAGGATCAGCATGAAGCCCGTACCCGCGACCTTCCAGAAGGACTGGTCGGCCGGCCTGCGGATCTCCTCCTCACCATCGGCCCCGCCCTTCTGCATCAGGAGCACCGCGCCGCCGCCGAGGAAGAGGACGCCGGTGATCGCATGCACGATCTGCTGCGGCAGCAGGGTCAGCACGCTGCCGGCCGCGACAGCGAGCACGACGTGCAGCAGGAAGGCGGCGGCGACGCCCGCGAAGACGTACGAAGCGCGGTAGCGGGTGCCGAGGACGAGGCCGGCGAGCGCGGTCTTGTCCGGCAGTTCGGCGAGGAAGATGACGCCGAAGACGAGCGCCGTCACGGTGATGCTGATCAAGGTTCCTCAATCGGTCGGGCTGCCCCACCGAGAGTGCTGAACCTCACATGAGACACCTCGGCACGGCAGCACACTCGGTCCCCGTGCCGTGAGGCACGGGCGTGCACTGCTTGCCGAAGGTCTCGCTGGGCGGACTTTCGCGAATCCGCCCCCGGGCGCCGGCTCAGGCTGGCTGAGCAGTATGTCGACGGTCCGGCGAAGAGCTACTCCCCTTCTGCGCTCCCCAGTGTAAGGGACGAGAAAGTTCCGCTCTAAACCTTGTCGTGTCATGAACGCGTCACTAGTTTCTTACCGAACGCTCACTCCGCGGTCACACGGCGCCGCGAGCATTCCCTGGCTCGCGCCCAACACCCCCACTCCACAAGGGAGTTCGCATGCCGAAGTTCTACGCGCGTCGACGGCTGAGCATACTCGCCGGGCTCACCGCCCTGGTGGCCTCCGCCGCCCTGTTCAACTCCCCGAGCGCCTCCGCCGCCCTCCCCACGCCGGTCAGTGCCGCCACCGCCCGCAGCTACCTGTCCCAGCTCACCGTGGCCACCGAGAACCGCACCGGCTACCAGCGCGACCTCTTCCCGACCTGGATCACCATCTCGGGCACCTGCAACACCCGCGAGTGGATCCTCAAGCGGGACGGCTCGAACGTCGTCACCAACTCCGCGTGCACCGCCACCAGCGGCAGCTGGTACTCCCCGTACGACGGCGCCACCTGGACCTCCGCCTCCGACGTGGACATCGACCACCTGGTGCCGCTCGCCGAGGCGTGGGACTCCGGTGCGAGCAAGTGGACCACCGCCCAGCGCCAGGCCTTCGCCAACGACGTCACCCGCCCCCAGCTCCTCGCGGTCACCGACAACGTCAACCAGGCCAAGGGCGACCAGGACCCGGCCACCTGGGTCCCGTCCCGCTCCGCGTACCTGTGCACGTACGTCCGCGCCTGGGTCCAGGTGAAGTACTACTACGACCTCTCGGTCGACTCCGCGGAGAAGACCGCGCTGACGAACGACCTGGCGAGCTGCTGACACCGCCGCCGCACCTTCCCTGCAGGGCCCGCCGCGTGAGGCACGCGGCGGGCCCTGCAGACAGTTCGGGGCCGCGCACCGAGCCGGTGGCGGACCCGGAAACGGAGCTGCCGCGTCCGGTGAATCCGCCGATGGACCGCAGCCGCTAGGCCGGCCGACGGCGCATCAGGAACCCCGCCACGGCACCCGCCCCGAACAGTGCCGCCACCGACACCGCCGTGGCCAGCCAGGTGGCGCCCAGCCAGCGGGCGCCGAAGTAGCCGAGGGCGACGCTGTAGACGGCCCAGGACAGGCCGGCCAGGGCGGACCAGGGCACGAAGTCGCGGGGACGGCGGTGGGCGGCACCCGCGCAGAGGGAGACGACCGAGCGGCCCGCGGGAGCGAAGCGGGCCAGGACGACCAGGGCGCCGCCGCCCCGGGACAGCGCCTCGCCGAGACGTTCCTGCGCAGTGGTCAGGCGGCGGGAGCGGGCTATCGCGCGGTCCAGCCGCTCCCCACCCCGCCAGGCCAGGCGGTAGGCGACGACGTCACCGAGGACCGAGGCGGTCGCCGCCGAGAAGGTCAGGGCGAGGATGTCCGGCAGACCGTGCGGGACGCGTCCGGTCGCCGCACCGGAGCCCGCCGCCGCGGCCGTGGCCGCGGTGATGACGAGCACCCCGCTCGGCAGCACCGGAACGAACACGTCGAGCAGCACCGACAGCGCCACCATGGCGTAGATCCATGGACTGCCCGCCAGCGCCCCCACGCTCTCCCACACGACGACTCCCCCGCTCCCCGCAGTTCCCCCGCAGATCCCCCGATGACAGCCGTACAGCGTACGCCCGGGGTGTGACACGGGGTTCGCGGGGGGCTCATGAGATCCACACCGGGCGATCACGCCCTTCCCCGTCCGGCAGAGACACGCGGACACGGCGCACGGGCGCACGGGCGGCGGGGGGGGCGCCCCCCCGGGGGGGGGGGGGGGGGGGCCGCCGCCGGGGGGGGGGGGGC